>NZ_JAUMUL010000010.1 GCF_030530635.1 Actinomyces sp. | reverse complement strand
CACGATGATGTCTGATCCAACCGCCCCAAGCGGACATTAACGCTGAAACAGGTCAGGCCGGTGGTCTCGCGCTGGGCGCGGCGCCGACAGTCGTCTAGCTTGTCCCCGGCTAAGGCGACCACGCGGGTAGGGGTCCATCACCTCCGTCGCCTGGGGCAGGGCCTCGGTGGCGGCGGTCTTAAACCCTGTGAACCCATCCATGGCCACCACCTCGATCCGGCTGCGCCAAGCCTCGGACTGGTTGTCGAGCCACTGCTTGAAGACCTGCTTGGAACGGCCTTCGACCATGTCCAGCAGCCGGGAGGGGCCCGTCCGGTCGCGTACCGGAGTCAAGTCAATGATGACGGCGGGCGTACTTGTCGCCCCTGCGGGTGTGCCGCCAGATGTGCTCGTCCACCCCGATGACCTCCACACCCTCCAGACGGCTGGGGTCCTTCAGGAGGGTGTTCTTAGCCCGATCAAGGACGGCGTCGCCCTCGGTGTCCCAGGACACCCCCAGCGCTGCCGCTACACGGGCAACGCTCATGAACTCCACTCCGATGGCCCGGATCGCCCAGTCCACGGCCGCCAGAGTCAGGGCAGCCCGCTTGGCGGCGGCACGAGAGGCATCCTGCCTCCACACGCGTTCGCATCCCTGGCAGCGCCACCGCCGCAACCGCACCAGCAGGTGGGTTGGCCGCCAGCCCACAGGTACGTGCGCCAGCCGCCTGGTCACGGTCCCCACCGCCACACCCTGGGCCCCACACCGTCTACAGAACGCATCCTCCTCCAAGGCTTGCAGGCGGCACTCCACCAGCGCCCGCTCCTGCTCCAGGCACATGCCGGTGGCGGTAAGCCCCAGGGCATCCAGGCCCAGGAAACTAGCAAGATCAGGGGCAGCAAAGGTAGTCTCGGCCATGTCGAGGTCTCCATGATCGGTAGTGTTTAGAAGCCCACCAATCATCGGGGACCTCGACCCACACCCACCATCCCGACACGCGCACCCGCGACTACCCCACCACCACACCCTCAAACCGGAAGAGCCACCAAACTCATCCCCCGACCGTCTAGGCCCAGCGCTGGACTCGCGTGCCTCCTAGTCGACGTCGGCTCGGCCTGCCACGGGACTGTAGACTCACACCGCGTCGGTAGCCTCCGCACGAGGATCGAGTACTAGCTTCCCCGAACCTCCCACACCGCGACCGATGTCACATGCAACTTCACAATTTCTGCGCACGACCGCTAATACGGGCTTCACTCAAATAGCATTGAAAGGATAAGCGTGAATACCGATAGCAAAACAACGACCGAGTGGGCCAATCCTCGGCGCATAATACCCGCCGCTGAGCGTCGCCGGCTTCTGATCGACGCTGCAAAACGAGTCATGAAGCGTTCTGGGCTCATGGCAGCTACCACACGAGCAATCACCGCCGAGGCAGGCATGCCGCAAGGCGCCTTCCACTATGCATTTCGATCAAAACGTGAACTTATCGCCGAAATTATGAAGTTAGAGGTACCCGCCAACCTAGATTCAGTATGGAACGAAATTGACGCGTCAGCCAGCGTTGAGGATGGCTTACACAAACTGCTGTCCTGTTATTGGTCCCATGTCGAAGCAGACTGGCACGAACAACTTGTACTTTCAGAACTGCTCGCATACGCTCTCAGAGACCCAGAGCTATCAAGCATTCCGGCGGAAACTCAGGAATACTATCGCCGTTACCTCGCTGACGTGGTGGAACGCCTGGCGAAGCAGACCAACACGCGATGGGACACCGACCGTGAGGTTATGGCCGGCTTGCTGTTGTCAGCGCTCCAAGGACTCACCGTTGTATGGCTTTCCGACGCCGACGATTGTTTCGCAAGAGAACTCCTTTCCCATCACGTTAAAGACCTCGCTAAACACGCCATACCGATAAACCCCTCCTGACGCAACCTTGCGTGACACGTTAGCGCTGCCACATGACCTAATATAAGTAGCTCACTCAGCCTCAACAACGCACCCACAGGCATCCCGCAGCTCCCATGTGCGAACATCCACAACACTCATTCCAGCAGCTCGTGCAGCATCTAAACCGCTATCAGAATCCTCAAACGCAAGACACTCACCTGGCTCAACATCCATACCCTTAGCCGCTAACAAGAACAGGTCGGGAAAAGGTTTAGGTCGCTGCACTTCGTCGGCCGTCACGATCACCGAAAACATGTCAGATATGCCGGCGCCCGCGAGCGTCGCCTGAACCGTCTTGCCGTCGCCATTCGACGCAACAGCCATATGGCAAGTGTCGCCAAACTCCTTCGCGATGGAGAAAACCGGGGCAAACGGAACCAGCGCTGGCGTTTCCTCGAGGAAGTACGCCAACTCCGCAGCCTTTATCGATGCCGCGTTAAGCCGCGTCTTATAGTTCCGCCCCATTTCGTTGACAAGCTGATCCGCCGTCAAACCTGTTCGTTCATGATACCAAGATCCCGACATATGTAAGCCTACCCCGGCAAACGCACGTCGCCACGAGCGTTCGTGCGCCTCATGCGTATGCACTAACGTGCCATCCAGATCAAATATCAGCGCGCCTACCAACGACAACTTGTGCCGGAGTACCGGAGACAAACTCAACACCATTATGCATCCAACTCCGGCATGTCCCGGCCCCGTGTTTCCGCCATCCAGAGCCAGGACACACATATCGTGCCGAGTGTCACTAGAGCAAAAATACGCATTGCACCAGCAAACGAGTATCGGGCGACCATGGTCGGGAAGATAAGCGACACCAGGAAGTCTGTCATCCACTGCACGAACGTCGCCCAGGCAACCGCGGTTGCCCGTACCTCAAAAGGAAAAATCTCCGAGACATACACCCAGAATACCGCTGCTGGACCGATAGCTCCGGCGGCGAGAAAAACCGCTAACAGCGCGATCGTGCCCCCAACGGAACCCGCATATTCAGATACGATGCCAAAGCCCGATGCGCTGACGGCCATAATCATCAATCCTCCAATCATCAGTGGCCGCCTACCGACCCGGTCAATCAACATCAAAGCAAGCATCGTACAGAACACATTAACGACCGCAACTAGCGCGGAACCCGCCGTCGCAACGGCGGGCCGGGCGCCAACCCCGGCGATCACCGTCGGCGCGTAATACACCGCCACGTTCAAGCCTGTAAGATGCACTCCAGCCGCTAAGACCACGGCGACGAAGAAACTCCTTCTGACGCTCCGAACGCCCCATAACAGACGTCGAGCACCTTCCGGCTTGGAAATCGCAGACACATTACTGCGACCGCCAACCCTATTAGGCTGGAACATTACCAACACAATCAGAGCAAGAACACCGGCCACCGGCAACAGCGCGACCAGCCTCCACTCTCGCCCATTACCCAACAAATGGCCAGCAATCGCGGAACAGAGTATACCTACCGTAACCATCAACTGGTCGGCGCCCACCGCTCGCCCCCTCATCTCGCTCGGTACCCGCTCCGCAACGGTCATCGGTCCAAGGAAAGACACCGAGCCAACACCGACGCCAACCAGGACCCGGCCGATGACCAGCATCCAGAACGCCGACGACATCGCCCATATGCAGGCACCAATGCCATAGATCACGGCAGAAACACACAGCGCCGTATCGCGTCCGAAGCGATCAGCTATCACGCCCGCCGCGGGCGAGGCGAGCGCCGCCGCGACAAGAAGGCATGAGACGACAACGCCCGAACCGGCGGCATCAAGCCCAAGGTATTGACTTATGTATGGAAGTCCCGGAGCAACCGCGCCGGTACCATAACCAAACAGCATCCCACAGACGCATCCAATACATATTGCGCGCCAAACATCGCGCTTCCGTCGCTCCCCGTCCATTTAGAGTCCTCCCCGCCCTAGGCGTTCCCACCTAACACCGTGGCGGCGACACGCCGCGCCTCCAGACCATACTCCGCCAGAAGACCGCCACGACTTCCGGCCGGCACAAACTCGTCCGGAAACGCAATCTGTGAAACCAGGCAACCTGACCCCAGCGTGTCCAACCGTCGCCGTAGCTCATCCGCCACACCACATGACGCCAGCGTGTCTTCGACGACCCACACACGGTCGCAACGAGCCATCCTTTCGAGGGCAGCAGAGGGAATCGGGTGCACCCGTGAAAGACACATACCAGTAATGCCAGAGCATCCCTGTTCTTCGGTCAAGACTCGGCGCGCCTCCATCACGATATCTCCAGTAGCACCATAACCTATAATCATCGTCGTTGCATCTTGCGGTTTATCACCGCCGTAATCGCAACCGGACACCGGAGAACCCTTGGAATACCGCACAACAGTCAAACCCCCCTCCAATTTCGAAAGGTGAGTATCGAGCGTACTTGTAAAGTCCCCTTCTGTCCGCGGCGCATATATGCGCGTGCCCGGTATCCTGGCCAAGTACCCTACGTCAAATAGACCGTGATGGGAAGGACCGTCCGGGCCCGTGACACCTGCACGATCGACCAGTAGTAGCACTCCCAGGCCATGAAGACCAACATCATACAACAACTGGTCGATAGCGCGCGTCATGAACGTCGAAACGATCGGCAATACCGGCTTCATGCCTCGCATCGCGAGGCCAGCACACACGTTGACGGCAACCTGCTCAGCCATACCGACATCATGATAACGTTTAGGAAACTTTAATTTGAAGGGTGTAAGGCCGAGCGTGTCGGGCATTGCTGCAGTCACCACGTGAAGCCTTGGGTCGTCAGCTGCACGTCGGACAAGTTCTCTTCCTACGAGATCCCCCCACGACCTGCCACCGTTTTGCGCGCCGGGTGCGCTTACGTCGTGCATTCGCTTGATGTCATCTTGCTCGGCGACCGACCAGCCACGCCCCTTGACCGTGCGAACATGGACGATGCTTGGCTCTCCCTCAGGCGCGCGACTGAAGACCTCCGACATATCGCCTATCGAATGCCCGTCGACGGGTCCATAATAGCGAAAGCCTAGGGCCTCAAAGAAACTTTTGACGTTCCTCGCTCCTCCGGCGTAGGAGCCACGTTCACCGGCAGACAAGCGGCTATGAGTGACGTCATACGATCTCCCGTTGTCGTTATAGATGACGGTCACCGGAGCACGAGCGACGCCGATAGCGTTCAAGCCCTCATACGCTACCCCACCCGTGAGAGCGCCATCACCAAGTATCAACACGACACGTTTAGCACCTCCCAGTGTCATCCCCAATGCCCAGCCAGGCCCAACTGATGAATGACTGTTCTCCACGAAGTCATGCGCTGACTCAGCACGGCTAGGAAACCCCGACAAACCTGACCGCTGTCTTAACTCACGAAAACCGCGGGCACGTCCAGTGATTATTTTATGCGTATAGCATTGATGCCCGATGTCAAATACAAAGGGCGTGGCTGGCGAGTCAAACGACCGATGGAGCGCAATAGTCAACTCTATTGCTCCGAGATTCGCCCCCAGGTGACCGCCGGTCTTGGTGACGTTTTCTACAAGAAACGACCGTATGACCCCAGCCAACGTCTCCGCGACTTCATTCGACATTGACCGGAGTCGTGCCGGCGTCATGTCCATCAGTATATCAAACTTCTCAATTGATTCGTCTTGTACGTCTTCAGTCATTCGCGTATTCCGAGTTAAAGGACCGCATTGCTTCCAACGCCATTTCATTGGACAACAATGTTCTAATCACGGCAATTGATGTCGAGACGCCGTAGGCTCCTTGCATATAACTGCCCGAAAGCTGACGCATGTTCTTCACGGACGCCGCGATCACTGGAACGCCGCCAGTTCCGTAAGCCATGATGTCGCCGACGATGTTGTCACTCCCACGTTCGTCATTGGCTGCGCGGCTGACGTACGGAATTATGTAGCTTGCGTCGATCGCCTCGGCTATCGCAACTTGTTCACCGCTGGTAACTGCGGTCAACGCAATAGCGTATCCATCCGAAACTAGACGCCGACCGGTCCGCATGTACCCTTCGAGAGGGGGCAGTTTAATGCATATTCTTTCTGGCGCCAGTTCAGCTACTTTTAATGCGTCTTTTAGGTATCCAGACTGATCCGCAACAGGTTGATACATTATCAGCCCGGAGAATATGTCCATAATGTCTCGGACGTGGCTATACACGTCGCTAACGTGCTCTCGTGCAAGCAGTGTCGGGTTCATTGTAATGCCGCCAACACATCCGATTTCTTCGGCGTGTTCGGCGTCGCGCAACGACGCCGAGTCAAGGAAAATTGCACGCTTCATGACTTAGCCACCTTGAACTGTTCGAATCCTTGAGTCAGCCAAATTCCGCGCCATGCCGCGGGATCCGACGGAAGGGCAAGTTCAATCAGACTAGGCCCATTGTGGTTGTTGCATTGGAGGATTGCGTCGCGCAAGTCCGCCGCCGCTGCGGATATAGTCGGCTCGTCGGGTCCGATAGGTACGGACACTTTCACCCCGAGCATTCCGAGGGCCCGTGCGAGATCGACGTACGACCACCTGGGCGTATTTTTCAGATACCCGCGCGTGCCGCCGCCAAACCAATTCGGATTCGTGGCGCTAGACTGTTTGGTTAGAGACACGGACATTCCATTGTTGCACACTATGTACGTGATGGGCGCTTCCTGCTCCGCTGCACACACTAGCCCCTGAATTGCGTTCGTTAGTCCTTGGTCGCCAAGTGTACACAGAACGGAGCATTCTCGTTCGACTATCGCCAGGCCAGTCGCCATCGACACACCGCTACCGACGAATCCGCCGTGGCTTCCAAACACGCGGATATTGCTCGGTAGCAAGTCATATCGCTCCGAAATCAGTCCGCCGAACATCTGGCTGTCATCCACTATAACAGGCTGTTTGTGCTCGTCGGGGAACGCGAGGGTCAGCGCTCGCACGATTTCGGTCCGCTGATATTCAACGAGTTCATTTGCCGGCTCGGGGGTTACTCGCGCCGCTTCTTCGATGTCAAGTTGCCACCAAGGAGAACGTTCAGCGGCCGGGAACGCGGCGGCGACAGCCGCCATCGCCTCGGCAGGAGAACCCGCCACCACGAGGTCGGAATCGCGGATATACTTGTTTTTTGCGGTCTTCTCGGGGAATCCCGTAATCGCAATCCTTCGTGATTTTGGAAGGTCTCCTACTACCCGCTGGTAGATATTCCGATCCTCGACGGTGATAAATAGGTCACATTCACTGAGCAGTTCTGAGTGCTCTCCACTGAATTGGTTAAGCCATCCTACAAAGTTGTTCACCTGTTCGGACCGAAGGCGCTGGAACAGCATCGGCCCACGCCGGTAGCGCAATTGCAGCACCGGCGCGTTGATGCGGCGAGAGAATAGGTCGAGACTTTCGATTATTCCTGGATACCTTAGAGCATAGTCATCCACAAGGATCAGGGGTTTTCTAGATTGCCTCACGAGATTGATCGCCTCAGTCAAGGCACCATTCTCGGGCGACTGGACGCGTTCATCGGGTAGCGGCTCCGCGCTATGCTCCACGGTGTCGACGATAGTCTTCGCCGGAATCCATGCGGTTTCCGCAACGTCCTGCGGCACGCCGATCATTGCAGGCCGAGCAGGCAGTTGGCTGATGAACTCAACAGCCTCGACGACTTTCGTGCAGAATGTTCTTGCGGTCTCAGGATTCTTCTCGATTACATCCATGCCGGGCGCTTCCCACCACCAGTCAACAAATGTACCGATAGCGGGCATGAGCCCGTTTTCCGCGTGTGGAGGCAGATACTCCACCGACGTTGAAGAGGGGAGACCGACGACAAACAACGTCCCTGATTCACTCCTCCGTGCGTCTGCAATGGCACCGGCCGCGTTCGTCAGGCCTCGCGCGCCGTGCAAGATCGCGGCAGCACGTCTTGGCCGGAGGAGGCACCCTCCAGCCGCCATGAACGCGCTTTCCTTGTCGCCTCTCCCGTTGATTAGCTCAAGCGAAGGGTGGCGATCGACCGCGTCACACAAGGCAAGTTCTGAAGTTCCTGCGTAAGCAAACACAGTCTTGGTTCCCATATACCCGAGAATCAGGGCAATGGCTTCCGCACCGGTAACGCGCTCCGGCAGTTGGCGCCGCGGGGCCCCAGTGTCGCTCATCGTAGCCTGCAAATGCTCGATCGTCAGGGAACGGCTCTTGTCAGATTCCACCATCGTCTTATCTTTCCACCGAGCGTCTCGGTCGTCGTGGATCAGGTCACACCTTGTTGGTCAGGCGCCCAAGGCTTGTGCCTAGATTAGGTCCGCGACGTCTACCTCATCCAGCAGCACATCGGCATCGGGACACAATCGTTACGTTAGCCATGCTGTCGTTCGTTACATGGGCGCAGAGACTTGATGGCTTCGTTCCGTTGGGCGTGGTTGCGTGCAGCCCGTAGCTGAAGCCTGCTCGGCGCTTCCCTCAGCGGAGGAAGTTCTTAGAGCCGACCGAGGTGGACCAACGGTTCCCAGGTCCTCGTTGCATGCCCCATATATGGCGCACGCCAACCTAGATTCAGGCCCGCGCCCGCAGCTCCCAGAAGGCGACGGCGGCGGCCGCGGCCACGTTCAGGGAGTCCACTCCCCCGGCCATGGGGATGCGCACGACGGCGTCGGCGGCGGCGATGGTGCGACGACTCAGCCCATCGCCCTCGGCGCCCAGCACCACCGCCACCCTCCCCTCCGGGTCGGTGCAGGCCGGCGAGGCGACGAAGTCGTCCAGACCGACCGAGTCATCGGTCAGTGCCAGCGCCGCCACCGTCCAGCCGCCCGCGTGCAGCTCATCCAGGGCGGGCCAACGCTCGATGCGCGTCCACGGGACCTGGAAGACGGTGCCCATGGACACGCGCACGCTGCGCCGATACAGCGGGTCTGCACAGCGCGGAGTGACCAGTACGGCGTCAACGCCGAGGGCGGCGGCGCTGCGAAAGACGGCCCCCACATTCGTGTGGTCCACCAGATCCTCCAAGACGGCGATGCGTCGCGCCCCGGCCCCGCCCCGGGCGCCCGCCAGCAGCTCGGTGACGCCGACCAGGGCGGGTCGGTGCATGGCCGCCAGGGCTCCGCGGTGCAGGTGGAAGCCGGTCAGGGTCTCCAGCAGTTCCTCTGGGGCGATGAATACAGGGACATCACCGCCGTCGTCGCTCCCGCCGCAGCCGGTGGCGGCCGCGATCACCGGCCGCATCTGCTCCCAGTGGCGCGGTGCCATCAGGAAGGAGCGGGGTGCGTGTCCGGCGGCCACCGCCCGGGAGATCACCTTGGTGGACTCGGCCATGTACAGGCCGTGTTCGGCCTCCAGGCGGCGCCGCAGCGCCACATCCGTCAGCTGCGTGTAGTCGGCCAGCCGGGGATCGGCGTCGTCAAGTTGCTCGAGCGCAATGATCACGAGCGCATCTTGCCCTTGTCGTCCCGATCCAACACGGTCAACAGGGGATCGGTCTCGACGGCCGCATCCTCCTCCGCCTCCGGCCCGGCGAACTGGCTCTGGTACAGCTCGTAGTAGGCGCCGCGGGCAGACATGAGTTCCTCGTGGTTGCCCTGCTCGACGATGTCGCCGTGCTCCATCACCAAGATGGTGTCCGCGTCACGGATCGTGGACAGGCGGTGGGCGATCACGAAGCTGGTGCGCCCCTGCCGCAGGCCGACCATGGCCTTCTGCACCAGCACTTCAGTGCGGGTGTCCACCGAGGACGTGGCCTCGTCCAGAACCAGTATCTGCCGGTCGGCGAGGAAGGCGCGGGCGATGGTGATCAGCTGCTTCTCGCCGGCCGAGACGCCCGCGCCGGAGTCGTCAATGATCGTGTCGTAACCGTCGGGCAGCGAACGCACGATGTGGTCCACGCTAGCGGCCCTGGCGGCCTGCCTGACCCGCTCATCGGTGGCGTGCTTGGCGCCGAAGGCGATGTTCTCGCCGATCGTGCCCTCGAACAGCCAGGTGTCCTGCAGCACCATGCCGATCTGCTCGCGCAACTCATCACGCGCAAGCTCCCGGATGTCGATGCCGTCCAGCGTGATCGCCCCGGACTGCGGCTCGTAGAACCGCAGCAGCAGGTTGACCAGGGTGGTCTTGCCGGCACCGGTGGGACCGACAATGGCGACCGTCTGCCCGGGCTCGACCGTTAGATTCAGGTCGGTGATCAGCTCGGTGTCGGGGCTGTAGGAGAACTTCACGTGGTCGAAGACGACGCGGCCGGCCACCCGTTCGGGCAGTGCGACGGCGGCCGTGTCGGTCTCCTCGGGGGCGTCCATGATCTCGAACAGCCGCTCGGCGCTGGCCGCGCCCGACTGCAGCAGATTGGCCATGGAGGCCAGCTGGGTGATGGGCTGGGTGAACTGCTGGGAGTACTGGATGAAGGCCTGTACGTCACCCAGAGTCATCTGGCCGCTGGTGATCCGCACACCGCCGATGACGGCGATGATCACGAAGTTGAGGTTGGAGACGACCCGCATGGCCGGTTGGATGGTCCCGGAGATCCACTGGGCCTTGTAGGAGCCCTCATACAGGCGCTGATTCTCCCGCTCGAACAGCTCATTGAAGGTCTGTTCGGAGTTGAACAGGGTGACCGCCTCGTGGCCGGTGAAGGCCTCTTCGACGACGCCGGAGACATCCCCGGTGGCATCCCACTGCGCGGTGAAGTGCGGCTGTGCCCGGGCGGCGATCACCAGCGTGATGATCAGTGCCACGGGCAGGGTGGCCAGCGACACCAGTGACAGCTGCACCGATACCGTCAGCATCATGGCGAACACGCCGATCACCGTGATGACCGAGTTGAGCGCCTGCGAGATGGTCTGTTGCAGAGTCTGGGTGATGTTGTCGACGTCGTTGGTCACGCGGGAGAGCATGTCTCCCCGGGAGCCGTGATCGATGTAGGAAAGCGGCACCCGGTCCAGTTTGGCCGCCACCTCGGCACGCATGCGCTGCCCGGTGCGCTGAATCACGCCGGCCAGAATACGGCCCTGCAACCACAGGAACAGTGCCGAGAGCACGTAAAGGGCCAGGGTCTGCAGCAGGATCACCATCAGGGCGCCACCGTCCAGGCCCCGCCCCACGACCACGTTATAGGCGGAGAGCATGTCCGCATAGGTGTCCTGGCCGGACGTGCGCAGCACCTGCTCCAGCTGCTCTCCGGAAAGGCCCGCCGGCAGTCCGAAAGATGCCAGCAGCTTGCCCAGCACCCCCTCGAAGATGACGTTGGTGGCCCGGGCCATGACCTTCGGGGCGGCCACGTTCAGGACCACCGCGGCCGCGGTGAGGATCATGACTGCGCCGATGCGCATCCGCTCGGGCCTCAGCTCACGCAGCAGGCGCTTCCAGGTGCCGCGGAAGTCCTGCGCCTTCTGGTTGGGGGCCGGTCCAGGCCCGGGTCCGTGGCTCATGCGGCCTCCTCGGCGCTGATCTGGGACAGGACGATCTCCGCATAGGTGGGGCAGGCGTCCATTAGGGCGTTGTGGGTGCCGATGCCGACCACGTGGCCCTCGTCCAGAACCACGATCTGGTCGGCGTTGCGCACGGAGGCCACGCGCTGGGCGACGACCACGATCGTCGCCCCGCCGGTGGCCCGAGGCAGGCCGGCCCGCAGGCGGGCGTCGGTGGCGTAGTCGAGGGCGGAGAAGGAGTCGTCGAAGACGTACACGCCCGCCCTGCGCACCAGGGCGCGGGCAATCGCGAGCCGCTGACGCTGGCCGCCGGAAAAGTTGACACCGCCCTGATCGACCTGATGGTCGAGCCCGTCGTCCAGTGCCTGCACGAAGCCGGCGGCCTGTGCGGCCTCAAGGGCGTCCCACAGTTCGGCATCAGTGGCGTCCTGCCGTCCGTGCAGCAGTGTGGAGCGGATGGTTCCGGAGAACAGGTAGGCCTTCTGTGGGACCGTGGCCACATTCTCGCGCAACTCGTGGGGGTCCAGGTCGCGCACATCCACGCCGTCAATGCTCACCGACCCCTCGGTCACATCCAGCAGCCGCGGCAGCAGATTGGCCAGCGTGGATTTACCCGAACCGGTGGAGCCGATGAAGGCGGTGGTGGTGCCCGGCGCCATGTCGATGTTGATCTCGGCCAACACCCGGGAGTCCGCGCCGGGGTACCGGAAGGTGACGTTGTCCAGTCTCACCCTGCGCCCGCGGGCCCCGGCCCGGCCGCCTCCGGCGGCGGGCAGGTGCTTGGGCTCGGCGGGCGCCTTGATGGCCGGGTCCACGGCCATGACCTCTTGGAAGCGCCCGGCGGCCACCTGGGCGCGCGGCAGGATGGTCACCATCATGACCGCGATCATGACGGAGAAGAGGATCTGCATGATGTAGTTCAGGAAGGCGGTCAGGTCGCCGACCTCCAGCAGTCCGTCGTTGATGCGCAGCCCCCCGAACCACATCACACCGATTGAGGCCAGGTTCATGATCACCGTCACTGCCGGAAACAGCATCGCGAACAGACGGCCGATGCGCAAAGAGGTGTCGGTCAGGTCGTCGTTGGCCTGTCTGAAGACCTCGCCGCGCTCCTGGTGCCGCACAAAGGCCCGGATCACGCGCACGCCCTGAATCTGCTCACGCATGACCAGGTTGACGCGGTCGATGCGGGACTGCATCACCCGGAAGTGTGGCAGCAGCCGACTCATGAGCACACCGACCACCACCAGCAGCAGCGGGATGAGCACCAGCAGCAGAGCGGACAGGGGCACGTCCACGCGCAAAGCCATCACGGTGCCACCCACCAGCATGATCGGAGCCATGAGCATCATGGCCGACGCCATGAACACGACCATCTGTACCTGCTGGATGTCGTTGGTCGAGCGGGTTATCAGGGAGGGGGCGCCGAAGCGGGAGACCTCCTCCAGGTTGAATCGCTGAACGTGGCTGAAGATGTCCCTGCGCATCTGGCGGCCGAGCCCCATGGAGGCCTTGGACGCGAGATAGGTGCCGACGACCGCCACAACGCCCTGGAGCACGGTGATGGCGAGCATCCGCCCGCCCAGAGACCAGATCTTGTCCGTATCGCCTGTGACCACGCCGTCGTTGATGATGTCGGCGTTGAGGGTGGGCAGCGACAGAACGGCGATCGTCTCAATGATCTTGAGGACGAAGACGATCGTCAACGAGACCTTGTACGGCCGCAGGTAGTGACGAAGTGTCTTGAGGAGCACTTCGTGAGGTTACAACCAGTCGTCCGCCGACGCCCGCTTATCTCAACTTCCGTCACGCGCTTGGGACGCGTCTCACGCATCCCGGCCCAGGGGTGGGATCGACGGCGGTACATCGCCCGAGGGCGGAACCTCGGCATGACCGCCGGAGGTGGGCGGCGTGGTCGTCCTGGAACCGCCGGAGTGCTCGGCTGACCGCGGCCTGGGTGCCGGCGCCGCGGAGGGATCGGTGCCCGGGGTCGTGTCCGCGGCCTCGACCTCCTGTGAAGCGGAGGCGGCCTCACCACGCGCCTGGGCCAGGGCCTCCTCGGGAGCCTGCAAACTGGTGGCGGCCAGATCGCCTGCGATATCCAGCGTCGTCTCCATGCCGGAGACATCCACCCCCACATCGCCATCAGCGCTACCGTCAAAGGCCGCCGAACCGGGACCGCCACCGGACTTGCCCCCCAAAGCGCCGGCAATGCCGTCCAGCGCGGCGGTGAACTCGGTCGGGACGATCCACATCTTGGACGAGGAGCCGTTGGCGATCTTCGGCAGGGTCTGCAGGTACTGGTAGGCCAGCAGCTTGGGGTCGGCGTTGCCGCGGTGGATGGCATCGAAGACCTGCAGGATGGCGCGCGACTCACCCTGCGCCTTGAGGATCGCGGACTGGGCCTGGCCCTCGGCGCGCAGAATGGCGGACTGCTTGTCACCCTCGGCGGTGAGGATCTGGGACTGCTTGACGCCCTCGGCGGTCAGGATGGCGGCACGGCGGTCGCGTTCGGCACGCATCTGCTGCTCCATGGCGCCCTGGATGGATGCGGGCGGGTCAATGGACTTCAGCTCCACGTTGCTCACGCGGATGCCCCAGCGGCCGGTGGCCTGGTCCAGGACGCCGCGCAGCTGGCCGTTGATCTGGTCGCGGCTGGTGAGCGTCTGCTCCAGGTCCATGGCGCCGATGACGTTGCGCAGCGTGGTGACGGTCAGCTGCTCGATGGCCTGCAGGTAGCTGGAGATCTCGTAGGTGGCCCGCTTGGGGTCGGTGACCTGGTAGTAGATGACTGAGTCGATGGACACCACCAGGTTGTCGGAGGTGATCACGGGCTGCGGCGGGAAGGACACGACCTGCTCACGCAGATCGACGGTGGTGCGCACACGGTCGATGAAGGGCACCAGCAGGTGCATGCCCGCGCCGTACTCGGCCTGGAACTTACCCAGGCGCTCGACGATGATCGCATAGGACTGCGGAACGATCTGCACCGCCCGGAACAGGGCCACGATCACGAGCAGCAGCAGTAGTACGAGAATCACTAGGAGCACGGCCTCGAATCCAATCACGAGTAGACCTTTCCGTAAACTTGACCAGCAGCATACGCGATTGTGAAGCCCGTCATCGGCCGAACCCCGCCCCTCCCCGCCCGGATTCGCCGTCGGTGATCACTATCGGGGCTCATTGAAGTCATTTCGGAACGACGACGGCGACGGCGCCATCGATGGCGACCACGCGCACGCCCGCCCCGGGCGCTATGTGCGCGCCGGCATTGGTACCGTATGCCTCCGGGGCGGCGGCCAGGCGTGCGCTCCACTCCTCACCGTCCAGGTTGATGCGACCGTCACGGGAGTCGATTGCGGTCAATGCGGTGGCGTCACGACCGATGCGGGCCTGGGCATTGGTGCGCATCTGGGGCGTGGTGGCGGCCAGGTGCCGCTTGACCCAGGGACGAACCGCCGCCAGCAGCAGCGTCGCCACCACGGCGAATACGATCACCTGCACCCATATGGGCGCGCCCAGCAGGGCGGCCAGGGCGGCGCCCAGGGCACCGCCCGAGAGCATGAGGAAGGTGAGATCCGCCGTCAACGTCTCTATAACGCCCAGAACCAGGGCGGCTCCGATCCACCACGGCCAAGTCATCGCTTCCTCCTGTTATCAGTCCACTCCCGATTTCCGGGCCGGACGCCCTAGTCGTGAATGTTAGTCAACGCTGCTGGCACCGCGGGCCGTGTAACGTTCACGATCCTTAGTGATCTCAAGCGGCAGTCCGAAGGCGGCGGTAACCACCTCGCCGGTCATTACGGCATCGAGTGGCCCGACGGCAACGGGTCGTCCCCGGCGCAGGACGAGGCCGTGAGTGAAGCCTATGGGTATCTCCTCCAAATGATGGGTCACCAACAGCATGGAGGGGGCTCCCGGGGCTGAGGCGATTTCGGTCAACGCCGCCAACAGCTGCTCACGCCCGGCCAGATCCAGGCCGGAGGCCGGCTCGTCGAGGATCAGCAGTTCCGGATCGGGCATGAGGGCACGCGCGAGTTCGATGCGCTTGCGCTCTCCCGTGGAGAGATTCGCCCAGGTGCGCTCGGCCAGGCCGCCGGCACCCAGCACATCCAGGAGAGCTCGGGCACGTTCGACGTCGAAGTCCTCGTACTCCTCGCGCCACACGCCGATCCTGCCGTAGGAGGCGGACAGCACCACCGACAGGGCGGTCTCGCCCCCCAGGACCTGACCGGCCAGGGCCGAGGAGGCAAGACCGATACGGGGACGCAGCTCGGATACGTCGACGCGTCCCAGGCGCTCGCCCAGGATCTCGACCGTGCCCGCGGAGGGGAACAGCGCAGCGGAGGCGATGCGGGCGATGGTGGTCTTGCCGGCCCCATTCGGTCCCAGCAGCACCCAGTGCTGGCCCTCGTCCACGCTCCAGTTCACGTGGGAGAGGACCTGGGTGGTGCCGCGGTGAAGCGAGACGTCGTCGAAACGGAGCACGCTGGTCATGGGCTCACCCTATCCTGCACAATGGTGCGGCCCGCCCTAATTTCGCATAGGGTGCGACGACGTGGATCCGCTTGCGCTGCCCGTGTCCGTACTGCTGGCCCTGTGGGCTCCCTTCCCCTCCTCCCAGGGGCGGGCCGTCGTCCAGGGCGACGATGTGCACGAGGCTGTTGATGATGCCTCCCCGTGGGGTCTGGGCCGTGTCGGTCTGGAGCAGTGGGTGACCGACTTCGGGCCGCTCGCACGTGCAAGTGCGGTTCTGCCCTCCCCTGCGGACCCGGTACCCGCACTCGCGGCCGCGGTCGAGGTCGGCCAGGGTGTTGTGATGCAGTCCGTATCCGGGCGCAGCGTGCTGCTGGTGCCCCGGGCGTCGGGCGCCTGCGTGTCCTGGCAGGTGGAGGAGATGCTCACGCCGCTGCCTCCCTTCGATCCCTCGCAGGCGCGCCGCGACGTACACACCGCCACCGAGGCGGCGATCGACGCGCTGATTGAACTCGACCTGGCCCGTGAGAGCCCGGAGCTGGCCGACACGCTCAATGACCTGGTCACCGCCGTCGTCGATCCGCGCCTGCTTCCGCCGACACTCGATTCCCGCCGTCGCACGCTGTTGGAGCGGTCGCTGCGGCTGCAGGCGATCTGCACCGTGGCCCTGCGCGATGACGGCGCGGCCGTTACGGCCCTGCAGGCCGACCGGCGCGCGGCCGTGCTGCGGCCGCTGCTGACCACTGCCCGCCAGGGGGTCGGTGCGGCCACCGAGTGGTGGGCGCGCTGACCCGGCCGGTGCTCAAGCGCTCAGGGTGATCGCCTCGGCATCGTGCGCGTGGAAGCAAACGTCGAGTTCAACCGGTCCGTCGGCCAGGGCAATCCGCTTGACCAGCGGGTCCCAGGCGCCCAGCTGCGTGAGACGCACCGGGACGTCCACCTCCGCCGTCCTTCCCGCCGGGACCGCCACCGTGGCGAAGCCGAGGAGCTGAGTCTCGTCGGCGTGAGTGCCTCCGCGCCCGTACACCTGGACGACCTGGATGCCATCGCGAGCACCGGTGTTGGCCACGCGGGCCCTGACGGTGAGTACGCGTTCCGCCCCCATGCCGGTGGAGGCGGCGATCTCAGCCGCCTCGAGCCGATAGCGGGTGTAGGACAGCCCCCAGCCGAGCGGGAATGCCGCCTCGACGCCGAGACGATCCAACAAGCGCTGCCCGTGCCATCGGTCGTAGGTGACCGTGGTCCAGTCACGATCGAAGTCCGGCAGATGAGCCTCGCTCGTGGGAATGGAGAAGGGCAGGCGCCCTGACGGGTTGGCCCTGCCAAGGAGGATGTCGGCGAGCGCGTGGCCGCCCTCCATGCCCGCGTACCACATCATGACGATGGCAGGAGCCTCGTGGCGCCAATTCTCCATCATGATGGGGCCGGCGCCGACCAGTGCAACCACCGTACACGGGTTGGCGGCGGCAACGGCCCTGATGATCTCCTCATCGACCTCACGCAGGGTCAGACGGGAACGGTCGCCCCCATAGCCGGCGGTCATCACGGCGTTGGCCTCCCCGGTCGGTGCCTGCGCGCCTTCGGGCAGTGGGGGGAAGAGATTGAACAGTACCGGGTCGTGCATGGTGTCGCCGCCAACCCACTCGCCCTCGTCGTGCTTGTCGAAGCCGGCGACGACGATGGCCACGTCCGCCTGGGAGGCGGCTCTGGCGGCCGCCTGCGGGTCATCGTCCTCGACGAGCAGGATGCGGGCGTTGGGACAGGCGGAGCGGATGCCGTCGACGGGCGTGACATGGCTGGGCGGATGGACCATGGAGGAGCCCGAGTCACCCATGTTCTCGGCCGTGGCCAGCCGCCCGATTACGGCGATCGTGTCCAGACGCGACGACAGCGGCAGAATCGGGTCGCCGTCTACGGCCTCGTTCTTGAGCAGGGTCATGGCGCGCACCGCGGCCTCACGGGCGAGGGCGCGGTGCGCTTCGGTGGCGAGCAGGGAGTCGTCCTCGGGGACGTCCTCACGCAGGGCGTAGGAGCGTAACTGGGCCGCCAGCAGCCGCAGGCCCGCGCGCCGCACCATCTCCCAACTGGTCTCGCCGCTGTCGAGCTGCCGGCCCAGGTGCTCGGCGCGCTGCTGCGCGAAGGGCTCTTCAAGGTCGAGTCCGTTGTTGAGCGAGGTCGCCGCGTCTCGCAGGCCCCAGATGAAGTCGGAGACGGTGATGCCGTCCCATCCCCACTGGTCACGTAGGACCTCGGTGAGCAGCTTCCGGTTCTGTCCGGCCCACTGCCCGTTGACGGAGTTGTAGGCGCTCATGATGGCGGCCACCCCCTCATCCGCTACCCGCTTGAAGTGGGCCAGATACTGCTCGTGCAGGCTGGCGTCGTCGATGGTGACGTCGACCTGGAATCGCTTGTTCTCCATGGAATTGAGTGCGTAGTGCTTGGCGCAGGCCATGGCGTAGCGCTGGATTCCCCGCGTCAGTGCGGCGCCCATCTCCCCCAGGATGCAGGTGTCCTCGCCGTAGGTCTCCTGGATTCGTCCCCAGGCGGGGTGCCGGGGCAGGTTGATGCACACGCCGCCGAAGAAATTGCCGCCTACGGCGCGCACCTCGGTGCCGATCGCCTCACCCACACGCTCCTCAAGGTCCACGTCCCAGGTCGCTCCGCGGGCCATAGACACGGGGAAGGCGGTGCCGTGGCCGCTGACGCAGCCGCGTGGGCCGTCGACGAAGCGCGTGCCGGGGATTCCCAGCCGCTCGACAGCTCCGTGAACGTAGGGGGCGGAGTTGTAGCCGACCTGCATCATGTCAGCCATGCCCTGCCAGAACGGCACGTCGCCGTCAAGTAGGCCCAGCCTCTCATCGGCAGTGAGTCGGTCATAGAGGCCGGCGGCCTCGACGAAGGGGTCGGCTCCGTCGCGGACGGCTTTAACGGACTGATCGAAGGGGGTGGTCATGATGCTCCTCACGGTGACGGCGTCATCCTTGACCCGTCAGACACACCAACAGATTGGTTGATCGATATAACTAATGTAGTCCTCATCCCGCCCCCTCACAAGGGCGAATCGTTACCGTCTCCTACGCACTGAGAAACCGATGGCGGCGGCACCTCGGAGGGCACCGCCGCCATCGCTCACCGTTCATCGCCCGGTCGGCATCATCACCGCGGGTTGGCCAGCGCCCACCGATAGACCTCCATGGTCCGGTCGGCGATGGCGGTCCAGGAGAAGTGGTCCTCAACGCGCCTGCGGGCCGCCACCCCCATCTGCCGAGCCTTGTCCGCATCCATGACCAGGTCGGTCAGGCGATCGGCCAGGTCCGAGGCGAACTGCTCGGGGTTGATGGGCGTGCCGGTGCCGTCTTGCAGCTGTTCAATCGGGACCAGGTAGCCGGTCTCGCCGTCGACAATCACGTCGGGAATACCACCGGTGGCCGAACCGACCACCGGCAGGCCCATGGCCATCGCCTCAAGATTGACGATGCCCAGGGGCTCGTACACCGACGGGCAGACGAACACGTCCGAGGCCGCCAGCACCGCCTGCAGCTCACGGTGCGGGAGCATCTCCTCGATCATGATCACACCGGTGCGCTGGCCCTGCAGGGCGGCGACGGCGTCATCCACCTCCGTCTTGATCTCCGGGGTGTCGGGAGCGCCGGCGCACAGGATGACCTGGACCTCGGCCGGCAGCTTCTCCACGGCCCGCAGCAGGTGCGGCAGTCCCTTCTGCCGGGTGATGCGGCCGACGAAGACCACCGTGGGGCGGGAGGTGTCGATGTCGTAGCGCTGGCGGACCTGCGCGGCGAGCTCCTCGAACTCGGCGTCCTCAGGGCGGGCCCAGCCGGCCAGGTCGATGCCGTTATGGACCACCTTGACGCGCTCGGGATCCACATTCGGGTAGGACTTGAGGATGTCGGCGCGCATGCCGTTGGACACGGCGATGATCGCCGAGGCGCCCTCATAGGCCTGCTGCTCCGCCCAGGAGGACAGAGCGTAGCCGCCACCCAGCTGCTCGGCCTTCCAAGGGCGCATGGGCTCCAGCGAGTGGGCGGACAGTACGTGGGGGATACCGTAGAGCAGGCCCGCCAGGTGTCCGGCGAGGTTCGCGTACCAGGTGTGGGAGTGGACGATATCGGCGCCCTCGACGCCGGGAACCATCTCCAGGTCGACGCCGAAGGTGCGCAGGGCGGCGTTGGCGCCGTCGAGTTCGGCCACCTCCGGGTATCCGGTCACCCCCTCGTCGGCGCCCTCGGTGCCGGGCTCGCGCGGGCCGCCGAAGGCGTGCACGCGCACATCAGCCAGTGGCCGCAACACCTTCGCGAGCTCATTGACGTGGACGCCGGCGCCGCCGTAGATGAAGGGCGGATACTCCTTGGTCAGCAGGTCGACTCGCAGTCCGTCACTGATGTTGGTTTCCTCGGTCACAGCACTCTCCTTCGTGGTCGTGCACCCATGCACATCCGGCGGGCCTTGTCGTGTATCACACAGTATCCCCGACCCGGGACCGACGCGCAGTTTTCGCAGGGCCGAGTCCGACTGTTGAGCCACCCGGCCAGATCCGATGAATCTGTCGTTTGATCCGAAGGCACTCCGATCCAATCGTCCCATTCGCCTCCCAAGATGACGAAAATCACCGTAGGGTAGCCCCATGGCTTCTCCTCGCGTCCTCGCAATCATCCTCGCCGGCGGTGAAGGCAAGCGCCTCATGCCGCTGACGGTCGATCGGGCCAAGCCCGCCGTACCCTTCGGCGGCATCTACCGGCTCATCGACTTCTCTCTGTCCAACATGATCAACTCGGGCTTCCTGAAGGTGGTCGTACTCACCCAGTACAAGTCGCACTCCCTGGACCGGCACATCTCCGCCACCTGGCGCATGTCGGACATGCTGGGCAACTACATCGCCCCGGTGCCCGCACAGCAGCGCGTGGGCAAGCACTGGTTCCTCGGCTCCGCCGACGCCATTTTCCAGTCCCTGAACCTGGTTGAGGACGAGCGGCCGGACTACGTGGTCATCACCGGTGCGGACAACATCTACCGCATGGACTTCTCCCAGATGCTTGATCACCACATCGCCTCCGGCCTGCCGTGCACCGTCGCCGGCATCCGGCAGCCGCGGGAGCTGGCGGACCAGTTCGGCATCATCGAGTCCGATCCCAACGCTCCCGGCAAGATCAAGGCATTCGTCGAGAAGCCCAAGGAGACTCCGGGTCTGCCGGACTCCCCCGATGAAGTACTCGCCTCCATGGGCAACTACATCATTGACGCGGGCGCCATGACCGAGGCGGTCACCATCGACGCCGCCGATGACTCCTCCAAGCATGACATGGGCGGCAATATCGTCCCCTGGTTCGTTGCGCAGGGCGCCGCCGGCGTGTACGACTTCAAGGACAACGAGGTTCCGGGCGCCACCGAGCGCGACCGCGACTACTGGCGCGACGTGGGCACCGTCGACGCCTTCTACGAGGCCCACCAGGACCTGATCAGCGTCACGCCCGTGTTCAACCTGTACAACAACCGGTGGCCGCTGTACGCCGGCTACACCAATTCGATGCCGCCGGCGAAGTTCGTTTACGGGCATCACGAGCGCCTGGGTCACGCCATCGACTCCATCGTCTCCCCCGGCGTGATCGTCTCCGGAGGCGAGGTCATTTCCTCGGTGCTCTCTCCCGCGGTGCGAGTGAACTCCTGGTCCTCGGTGCGTGAGTCGGTGCTGATGGACGGGGTGAGTGTCGGCCGCAACACCGTTGTCAACCGCGCCATCCTGGATAAGAACGTCGTTGTCGAGGAGGGCGCCATGGTCGGCGTCGACTCCGAGCACGACCGCGAGCGCGGCTTCACCGTGACCGAGTCCGGAATCACCGTCGTACCCAAGGGGCAGCGGGTGACGCGCTGAGCCGAGCCGCTACCCAACCGCGTGATCGCTACGCCGCCCCGGGACTTCGCTGAGCCCGGGGCGGCGTTTGCGGACTACGGCATTGGTTAGCATCCGGCCATGCATTGCTCCATGCCCTCCCCCGTCCCGCCGCCCGGTGCACCGCGCGTATCCGGTGCTCGTGCCCGCGGGCAACTGTCCTCACTGGGACCGGGTCTGCTGGTGATGGACGTCGATTCGACCCTGATCGAGCAGGAGGTGATTGAGCTGATCGCCGAGCGCGCCGGTACCCGCGAGCGTGTTGCCGAAGTAACCGCGCGGGCGATGCGCGGTGAGTTGGACTTCGCGACCTCGCTGCGTGAACGCGTGGCGACCCTGGCAGGCGTGCCCGAGACGGTGTTCGCAGAGGTGCTGGAGGAGGTCGAATTGACCTACGGGGCGCCCGAGCTCATTGCGGCCCTGCACACGCGCGGTTGTCGGGTCGGAGTGGTCTCCGGCGGTTTTGAGGAGGTCGTGTGCCCGCTGGCTCGGCGCCTGGGCATCGACCATGTGGCCGCCAATCGGCTGGAGGTCGCCGACGGCGTGCTCACCGGTCGGGTGCTGGGACGGATCGTGGACCGTGAGGAGAAGATCCGCTGCCTACGCGACTGGGCCAGGGAGGACGGCGTCCCGATTGCGCGCACAATCGCGATGGGCGACGGCGCGAACGACCTGGGCATGATCGCTGAGGCGGGGCTGGGCGTGGCCTTCTGCGCCAAGCCGGTAGTCGCCGAGGCGGCTCCCGCCGCCGTACACGTGCGTGACCTGACGGCGGTACTGGAGCTGCTCTAGTGCGCCAACCGCGCCGAGGTCGGTCGATATAACCGCCGAGTTCGGTCGAAATGGCGCCGTGGGCCGGCGCGGTTCAGCGCGGAGCGGTAACGATTTCGCTCAGATGGGCGGTCTGCGGACCCAGTCCATCCCAGGCGCCGGGTACTCGCAACACGAGCGCCGTGGCGGTGGGAATACCGAAGGAGACCTGGTTGGCCAGGTCATCGACGGTGTCGTGCAGAATGTGTGCCAGTACGGAGACGGTCGGCTCATGGCCGACTACCAGCACCTGTCGCGTGGCCTCTGGCAGGGGCTGGAGTAGGCGGAGAATGCCGCCCGGCCCCTCGTGGTAGATCTCAGGCTCCACGCGCGTTAGCGAGGGGGCCAGACGTTCGCGCATGGGTCCGGCGGTCTGGCGGGCGCGGGCGGCGGGAGAGACGAGTAGCAGGTCAAGACTGGGCACCCGGCGCTCCAGGGCGCGGGCGAGCTCATCGGCGAGCAGGCGTCCACGTGAGGTGAGCGGACGCTCAAGGTCAGTGGGGGCGTTGTGGGAGGCCTTCGAGTGCCGTACCAGCACCAGGATCTTCCCAGGGGAGTCATTCGTCACGCGGATACCCTACCGTCAGGCGCAGGGGGGTGCCGCCGTCGGCGGGAATGACTTGGCCGGTAGTGGCCGGTAACCAGTCCGACAGCAGGGCGACGGCCGTGCGCGCGACGGGGACGGCGTCGTGGCGGTCCCAGCCGAGCGGAGCCGCACGCTCCCAACGAGTGGCCAGCGCATCCAAACCGGGAATGGCGGAGGCGGCCGGAGTGATCAAGGGTCCAGCGCTGACGGCATTGACGCGCACCCCCGCCGGCCCCAGTTCTGTGGCAAGGCCGCGCACGGCCGCCTCCAGCGCGGCCTTAAGCGGCCCCATCCAGCCGTATCCGGGATGCACGTGCCCGGTGTCGAAGGTGAGGGCGACCACCGAGGCACGGGAGGTCAGTAGGGGACGCAAGGCCTCGACCAGCGCCGGCAGGGAGGCCGCCGATACGGTGAAGGCCTCCTCCAGCCCGCGGCCGCGCCCTCCCGGTTTCACGGCGGCGGTTTCGCCATCCGTGTGGGCGGGCAGCATGGTGCCGAGCAGGGCGGTGTCGGCATGTGCCATGGCGTGGACGAGGCCGTCGAGGCGTTCCACCCCCACCCGTTCCAACAGCTGCCGAAGCCCGGCCAGCGAGGCGGCGTCGGCCACATCCAGGGGGAGGACGGCATGCGCTCCACCGCAGCGGTCCATGGTCGCCTCGGTCAGGCCCAGTGTGCGCGGGTGACCGGTGACCACTATGCGCGCCCCCTGGCCCCGGGCGGTGCCGGCGATGGCAGTCGCAATGGAGGCGGGACGTAGGACCCCGGTGACCAGGACGGTGTGTCCGGCGAGGAGGCCCGCGGGCGGAATTGGTTGCTGGCTCATGGCCTCAGCCTCGCACGGGGCCACGCCCACTGCCTGGATGTGCCAGCATGTGCCGGTGACCGTATCGACCGCCCCGATCCATCCGCTAACGGCCTCGCCCGCTCCGGAGTCGTCCTCCCCCACGGGCATCGGCGGGTATGCATCCGGCGCGGCGCCGCTGCGCATCGGGCCGCTGGAGATCTCTACGCCGGTGGTGCTGGCACCCATGGCGGGGGTTACCAACGCGTCGTTCAGGCGCCTTTGCCGTCGTTTCGGGGAGCGCGCCCTGCCCAGGGCGCTGCGACCGAGTCACGACGGCCCGATACTCACTGACGACGGCGGCCTGGCGGCACCTGCGGGCCTGTATGTCACCGAGATGGTCACCACTCGGGCACTGGTGGAGCGTAATGCCAAGACCCTTGCCATGGTGCGCACGGACCCCGCGGAGCGGGTGCGTTCCATCCAGCTGTACGGCGTGGCTCCGGCCACGGTGGCCGCGGCGGTGCGAATCCTGGTGGCCGAGGACCTGGCCGACCACATCGACCTCAACTTCGGCTGCCCGGTGCCCAAGGTGACACGTAAGGGCGGGGGCGCCGCGCTGCCGTGGAAACGAGACCTGCTGGAGGCGATCATGCGTGCCGCGGTACGGACCTCGCAGTCCGCCGCGCGGGCCGCCCGGCGGGAGCGCGAGGTGCCCGTGACGGTGAAGATGCGCCTGGGGATCGATGAGGAGCACGAGACCTTCCTGGATGCGGCGCGTCTGGCCGCGGACGCCGGAATCGCCGCCCTGACGCTGCATGCGCGCACCGCCCGGCAGCACTATGCGGGCAAGGCCCGCTGGGAGCAGATCGCCCGCCTGAAGGAGGCCACCAGCCTGCCGGTGCTCGGCAATGGCGACATCTGGAGCGGGGATGACGCCGTCGCCATGCTTAACGCGACCGGCTGCGACGGCGTGGTCGTCGGGCGCGGCTGCCAGGGGCGGCCGTGGCTGTTCGCCGACATCGTCTCTGCCATGCACGGCCTAACGGAGCGCACCCATCCCGACCTGGACGCCGTAATCGCCATCATCATGGACCACGGGCGGCTGCTGGCGGCCGAAATGGGTGAGGACCGGGGCGTGCGCGACCTGCGCAAGCACATCGGCTGGTACTTGAAGGGCTACCCGGTGGGCGGAGCGGCGCGTGCCGAACTGATGCGGGTGTCTTCGCTCACCGAACTCGACGGCGCCCTGGCACGCATGCGGGAAAGGCTGCCCGAACAGGTGCCCTTCCCGGGGGCGGCGGCAGAGGGACCGCGCGGTCGTACCGGCAATCCGCGCCGACCCCACCTGCCCGACGGCTGGCTGGACTCCCCTCACCTGAACGAGGCGGACCGGGCCATGCTGGCCGACGCCGAACTGGACGTCTCCGGAGGCTGAGCGCTTGCACACACCGCTTCGATCCGGGGCGCCTTAGAAGCACGTCCAAGTAGGAGCGTCGCACTCAGGTTCTGGACGCCTCACCGGTGCGGCACAGAGCGGCGGCGATCGCCGTCGTCGCCGGGATGGCCAGCACCAGGCCGATGGATGAAACCAGGGTGCGCACAACCTCCTCGGCAATCTCACCGGATAGGAGCGTGTCTGTGAATGACCGGTCGATCAGGGAGGCCGCCAGGATGAGTGGCAGGGCGGTGCCGGCGTAGGCGAAGGCGAGCGTGTATACGGTCGAGGCGATGTGGTCGCGGCCGATCCGCATGCCGCCGGTGAACAGGCGGGCGCGCCCCAGGGCGGGGTTGGCGGCGTGCAGCTCCCATACAGCGGAGGCCTGAGTGATGGTGACGTCGTTGAGTACGCCCAGGGCCGCCACCACCATGCCGCAGGTGAGCAGCGCCTGCAGGTTGATTCCGCCCACCATGGCGGTCAGTGTCAGGGAGGTCTCCTCGGTGGCGCCGGTCAGATTAGCGGCATCCACGCCCCACAGGGACAGAAGCACGGTTAGGACTACCCCGGCGAAGGTGCCCAGCAGGGCGGTGGTGGTGCGCACGGAGATGCCGTGCGCCACGTACACGGCCACCAGCATCATCGCCGAGGAGCCCACCAGCGTCACCCACATGGGTGGGGCCAGGTCCAGCAGGGCTGGGATCATGAAACCGAGCAGGACGCCCGTGGCCGCCAGCAGGCCCAGTACGCTCAACGCGCCCTTGCGCCCGGCGACCGCGACCACCAGCACCAGGTACACCACCGCCAGCGCTGCCACCGGCACTTGGCGGGCGTAGTCGACGAACACGTATGGGGTGCCGGAGGCGAGTGCTGCGGGGCTGTACATCACCTTCAGGCGATCCCCGACGTCGGCAGCGGCCAGGGACTCGGAGGGGATGTGCACCGGCATGATCAGGCCCTCGCCGTCACCGGAGGTGATCTTGGCGCAGACGGCATCGGCCAGCAGGGAGCCGTTGGACACCTCTGACAATGCGCCAGTGGCGTCGGCGCAGGCGGCGGTGTCCAGGGAGGTGATGGTGGCGGATTCCAGGCTGGCGCCTTCGGCGGTGAAGGGCTGTGAGCCGACCAGGGAACTACCCCCCGGCCACAGCACGACCAGACCGATCAGCGTGGCCGCCACCAGGGGCACCACAATTGCGGCCAGTACCCGCCGCACCCGTCGGGCTTCAGCGGCGTCCAAGTCGATGGGCCCGGAGTGGCTGTGCGCGGCCGGAGACACCTGCGGGATCGGGACTGGCGGCTTAGAGGCGGGATCGGCGTCACCGGTGGTCCGATCCCCGGTATCCGCCTTCCTCGGCTCGTCAATGGGCGGGTCGGCGGGCGCCGCGGCGGCGGTCGGCATCATCTCGTCGTTCACGCCGCCATCATGCCCGCCGACCGAGCCAAACCGTGGGAACCGCGCGCGCAGGACTGATCGCTCCCGGCACCCTGAGGCCGCCCCAGCCCCACCACATGTCGATTCACGACCTTGGGGTACGTTCCACGACCACCCCGGGGTCGTGGAACGTACCCCAAGGTCGTGCAGTGCCGTCATGCAGTGCAACCGAGGTCATGCAATGCGAGACCCCCTGGTGCCGATGAGGCGGGTTTGCCGAAGCACCAACACCCACAGGCACCATTGGCCGCACCCCGCGAGACGGCATGTCCACAGGCAGCCACGCGAAAGGTGGCGCTCACGCCACCTGCGGCGGATGCTCCAACCATGTCCGCAACGCTCCATCAGCCGCTTGACCGTGGCCTGCTCCCCGTTCTGCTCCGCTCCGGGCGCAGCGCCCGAACCGGCGCCAGCATCCCCGATTCGGCTCTGCGCCTGGCACCCGGCGTTCGCTGGCTCCCCGCTCACGACGCCAAGCGCTGGCAGCACCGCTACACCCTGGCGCTAGCACGCGCCATTACCGCGAAGGCCACGCACAGTTCTGCCCGCTGCCTCACCCACGCCTCCGCCGCGCTTGTCCTCGGCCTGTCGATGATGACGCAGGAACCGGACGTGTACTTGGCAGTACCCAGCACTCCCAAACGGGTCGGCACGCAGCTGCCCTTGATCAAGGTGCCTCCCACAGGACCGCCGCAGTCGAACTCGCATGAGGACTTCTACTGCCGGCAGATCATGCTGTGGCGCCGGCGGCTGGAGTTGTCGGAGGAGGAGATCACCGTGGTCCGCGGGATACCGGTCACCACCGTGTTACGTACCGCCTTCGACTGCGCCTTCGACGAGCCCGCGCACAATGCCCTGGCAATTGCCGACGCAGCGCTACGGTTGCATTGCCGACCGCAACTGAATGACCGCCGCGCGTATGCCGACGCCGAGAGGCGGGCTCGAAACGTCTGGCAGGAGTGGCTACAGCGATCCCCCCACCGACGCGGAATTGCACAAGCACGGGCAGTACTGGGGACGGCGACGCCGCTGGCCGACTCGCCGGGTGAGTCCGTCATGCGCTGGCTGACTCTCGTGCTCGGACTCACGCCGCCACAAGTGCAGCACCGGGTTAGCGACGGCGCGAACATGTGGTGGCTCGACCTGTGCTGGCCCGAGCACGGGATCGTCATCGAGGTTGACGGAAGGATGAAGTACAACGCCCGGGAGGACGCCTGGCAGGAGAAACTGCGCCAGGACTCCATCCAGGCCATGGGCTGGCATTTCATACGCGTGACTTACGGAGAGTTCCGCGATCTGCGCGCGCTGGCGGACAAGATCCTCGCCGCCTTTCCGCCCGGGGTTGTCGCCTCGCTCGGGCCCAACCGTGATCTGCTGTGGCCGGGTACGAGGTTGGAGTCGGGACTGCGCGAGGGCTCGATGCTCGGGCTGCGGCGGCGATGAGCGGTGCCGCGCGACAGGTGCGCCGCCGCAGCGCCACCCCAAGGTCGTGCAGTGCCACCGAGGTCATGAAACGCGCCGCTTTCAGCCGGCCGGTAAGCCGGCCATCGGCCGGCCGCTCAGCAGCCGATCAGGCGCTCGGCCAGGTACCGCTCCACGCCCTCGAGCGGGATGCGCTCCTGGGTCATGGTGTCGCGCTCGCGCACGGTCACCGCACCGTCCTCGGGCGACTCGAAGTCGTAGGTGATACACAACGGCGTGCCGACCTCGTCCTGGCGGCGGTAGCGGCGTCCCACGGCGCCGGCCTCGTCGTAATCGACATTCCAGTTGCGACGCAGCCGGGCGGCAAGCTCACGGGCCGGGCCGGTCAGTTCCTCCTTACGGCTCAGCGGAAGCACGGCGGCCTTGACCGGGGCCAGGCGCGGGTCCAGGCGCAGCAGCACGCGCTTGTCCACTCCGCCCTTGGTGTTGGGAGCCTCATCCTCGGTGTAGGCCTCCACCAGGAAGGCCATCAGCGAGCGGGTCAGGCCCGCCGAGGGCTCGATCACGTAGGGCGTCCAACGCTCGTTCTTGGCCTGGTCGAAGTAGGACAGGTCCTTACCGGAGTGCTCGGCGTGGGTGGACAGGTCGAAGTCGGTGCGGTTGGCAATGCCCTCCAGCTCACCCCACTCCCCACCGGCGAAGCCGAAGCGGTACTCCAGGTCGACGGTGCGCTTGGAGTAGTGGGAGAGCTTCTCGGCGGGGTGCTCGTACTCGCGTAGGTTGGCCGGGTCGATGCCCAGGCCGACGTACCAGGCCTTGCGGTAGTCGATCCAGTACTGGTGCCACTCCTCGTCGGTGCCGGGCTCGACGAAGAACTCCAGCTCCATCTGCTCGAACTCGCGGGTGCGGAAGATGAAGTTGCCGGGCGTGATCTCATTGCGGAAGGACTTGCCGACCTGGCCGATGCCGAAGGGCGGGCGTTTGCGCGCAGCGCTCATCACATTGGTGAAGTTGATGAAGATGCCCTGGGCGGTCTCGGGGCGCAGGTAGTGCAGGCCGGACTCGTCGTCCACCGGGCCGAGGTAGGTCTTGAGCAGGCCGGAGAACTCGCGCGGCTCGGTCCAGGAGCCGGCCTGGCCGGTGACGGGGTCGGGGACCATGTCGAGTGTGACGGTCTCGGGGTCGAGGCCCTTGCGCGCGGCGTAGTCCTCGATGAGCTCGTCGGCGCGGTAGCGCTTGTGGGTGTGCAGTGACTCCACGAGCGGGTCGGTGAAGGCGCCGACGTGGCCGGAGGCGACCCAGGTCTCGCGCGGCAGGATGACGGAGGAGTCCAGTCCGACGACGTCCTCGCGCGAGCGGACCATGTACTGCCACCACTGCCGCTTGATGTTCTCCTTCAGCTCCACGCCCAGCGGGCCGTAGTCCCACGCGGAGCGGGTGCCGCCGTAGATCTCCCCGCAGGGGAAGACGAAGCCACGCCGCTTGGCGAGGTTGATGACACGATCGAGCGTCGAGGGAGTTGCTGCCACTGTGTTTCTCCGTTGGTCCTGTTTGCTGATGCCGTCTGCCGTCCACAGGCGGTCGGCGGCACGAACAGGGGCCAGTCTACGGGGCTCGGCCGCATGATTTGACGAGCCGTCCACGACAAGATGAGAATGGTTCCCATGAACTTCTTCTCCCGGTCCCGCCGCGCGCTCGCCATTGTCTCCGCCGGAGCGCTCGGGCTGGCCTGCGTGCCATTGACCGCCTGCTCCGCCGGGTCCGATGCCGCCGGCGGGAACGGCCTGTCCGTGGCCGCCTCCTTCTACCCGATCCAGTACTTGGCCCAGGCCATCGGCGGCGAGCACGTAGACGTCACCTCCGTCACACCCACCAACGTGGAGCCGCACGACTACGAGCTCTCCCCCAAGGACGTCACCGCCCTGTCCGGAACCGACCTGGTCGCCTACGTTCCCGGGTTCCAGCCGTCTCTGGATGACGCCCTGAGCGAGGTGTCCGGCCCCACCGTCCTGGACCTGTCGGAGGCCGTCGGCCTCACCCGACACGAAGGCGCCGAACACAACCATGACGACGAGCACGCGGACGAGACTCACGCGGATCACGACGAGCACGCGGATGAGGCCTCCGCTACCGACCCGCACTTCTGGCTCGACCCGGTCCGGATGCGTGCCGCCGCACAGGCTATCAAGACCGCCCTGGCTCAGAAGGATCCCGACCACACGAAGGAGTTCGAGGCGAACCTCGCCTCCCTCACCAAGACCCTCGACGGTCTGGACTCCGACTACTCCACGGGCCTGTCACAGTGCGAGCGCACCACCTTCGTCGCCTCCCATGCAGCCTTCGGCTACCTGGCCGACCGGTACGGACTGACCCAGGCCTCCATCTCCGGCGTCGACCCCGAGTCCGAGCCCAGTCCCGCAGAACTGGCCGCCGTGAAGAAGATCGTTCAGGAGACCGGGACGACGACGATCTTCACCGAGGACCTCGTCTCCCCCAAGACGGCCGAAGCACTGGCGTCGGAGACCGGCGCCAAAACGGCGGTGCTCAACCCGATCGAGTCTGCACCCGAAACCGGCGACTACGCCGACGCCATGGCCACCAACCTGCAAGAGCTGCGTACCGCGCTATCCTGCAAGTGATCACGGCTGCCGTCATGAGCGGAAGGACTTCGTTGACTCCCACCTTCACACCCGCCGCCGTGCGCCGTCCCGCTCCACCGATTGAGGTCTGCGACGCCTGCGTCGTTCTGGGCTCGACCCTGATCCTCGACGGTGTCGACTTCACTGTCACCGCGGGCGAGTCGGTCGCACTGCTGGGTGCCAACGGGTCGGGCAAGTCAACCCTGGTCAAGACGATCCTGGGGCTGGTACCGGCGCGCACCGGCCAGGTGCGTCTGTTCGGCCAGGACGTCCAGCAGCGACGCCTGGTGCCCTGGGGCCGGGTCGGCTACGTGCCACAGCGGGTGGGCGCGTCCTCGGGCGTGCCGGCCACCGCGCTGGAAGTGGTCCGCTCGGGACTGCTCAGCCCGGGGCGTCCCTTCGCCGATCGGGGCCCAGGCGCCCGACGCCGGGCACTGGAGGCGCTGGACGCGGTAGGACTGGCCGACCGGGCCCGGGACCATGTGCAGGTCTTCTCCGGCGGCCAGTCCCAGCGGGTGCTCATCGCCCGAGCGCTGGTGCGCTCCCCCGAACTGCTACTGCTGGATGAGCCCCTGGCCGGCATCGACCGTGCGTCGCGGGAATCCCTGGCCGCCACCCTGGCCGAGTTGCGTGAGCGCGGACTTACGCTGCTGACCGTGCTGCACGAGATGGGCGAGTTGAAGGACGTCGTCGAGCGCACGGTCGTCCTGGGCGAGGGACGGGTGGTATTCGACGGGCTGAAGGACGAACTCGCGCACGACCACGCCCGCCACGATGAACTCGGCCACGACCGCCTTGACGACTGTGAGCACGAGCATGAGCACGGCAGCACCGGGCCGACCGCTCACCACGCCCCGGTGTTGACCACCTCCGTGCAGCGGGCAGGAGGCCCCCGGTGAACGACTTGATCACTGCCCTGGGCGAGATGCTGGCCAGTCCACTGATGCAGCGGGCCTGCGTTGTGGCCGTGCTGGTCGGACTGTCCGCCCCGGTGATGGGCACCTATCTGGTGCAGCGAGGATTGGCATTGCTGGGCGACGGCATCGGCCACATAGCCCTGACCGGCGTGGCGCTCGGCTGGATCGCCGGCGCCGCCGCGAATGTAGCGCCTCACGACGCCTGGGCCATACCGGGCGCGATCATCGCCTCCGTGCTCGGCGCGGTGCTGATCGAGATCATCCGCGCCCGGGGCCGAACCCGCGGCGATGTGGCCCTGGCGATCCTGTTCTACGGGGGCATCGCCGGAGGCGTGATTCTCATTAAGGTGGCCGGCGGGACGACGACCAATCTGACCAGCTACCTGTTCGGCTCGATTGCGACCGTTTCGGCCTCCGACACCTGGTTCACGTTGGCGCTGGCCGCCGTCGTGCTCACGGTCGGGCTCGGGCTGCGCGGCCCCTTGTTCACCCTGTGCCATGACGAGGAGTTCGCCCGGTCAATGGGACTGCCCACCGGAGCGCTGAACGTCACGGTGGCCGTGGTGGCGGCACTGACCGTGTCGGTGTCCATGCGGGTGGTCGGGGCGCTGCTGGTGTCTGCGGTGATGATCGTGCCGGTAGCGATCGCCCAGCTGGTCTCCTACTCCTTCGGGCGTACTATGCATCTGGCGATGGCAATCGGCGTGGTCGCCTGCGTGGCCGGGTTGACGATCACCTATTTCCTCGCCGCCTCGCCGGGAGCCATGATCGTTGTGCTTCTGGTGGGGACTTACGCGATAGTCGCACTGCTCGGCGGCCTGGTGCGAACCGTCCGCTCCGGACGCAGACACCGTGCGCACGCCGACGCGCAAAGCGACCAGGAGGTGCACGCATGAGCAGTACAGCCGGAGACGGTTCGGTGCGGCATCGCTCCACCTGGCAGCGGGCCGCTGTAGCCGACATACTGACCCGCAGCGACGGATTCCGCTCCGCCCAGCAGATTCATGCCGCCCTGCAGGCGGAGGGCACGAAGGTGGGGCTGGCGACGGTATACCGCAATCTGACGGCTATGGCGGAAGCCGGTCAGGTGGATCAGATCCGCAGCTCCGACGGCGAGGTCCTGTACCGGGAGTGCGAGCGCCCCGGGCACCACCATCACATCGTCTGCCGCTCCTGCGGGCGCACCGTGGAGGTGGCCGGCGGTGAGCTGGAGGAGTGGATCCGCCGGGTCTCCGCCGAGCAGGGGTACACGGACGTGGAGCACACGGTTGAGTTCTTCGGCCTGTGTCCCATCTGCTCCCGAGGTCGGTAGATCTTACGCACCGAGATCGGTAGATCTTACGTGCCGAGGTCGGTTGAAGTGGCATCGCCGGGGTCAGGACTCGGACGTCACCCGGTCGACGGCGCCACCGAAGCGCCGCTCCCGGTGCGCGTAGGCCTCGCAGGCGCGCCACAGCTCGGTGCGGTCGAACTCGGGCCAGGGCAGGTCGGAGAAGTACAGCTCCGCGTAGGCGGAGGACCACATCAGGAAATTGCTGGTGCGCTGCTCCCCGCCGGTGCGGATGAACAGGTCCACATCCCGCATATGTGGGGAGTAGAGGTAGCGCTGCACGGTCTTCTCACTGATCGACGCCGCCCGCAGCCGCCCGGCCTCCACGTCGCGGGCGATTGCGCGGGCAGCGTCGGCAATCTCGGCCCGGCCGCCGTAGTTCAGGCACATGTTCAGCACCATGGTGTCGTTGTCGGCGGTGATGCGCTCGGAGCGGCGCACCTCCTTGAGTACCGACTTCCACAACTTCGGCTCGCGCCCCACCCAGTTCACGCGCACGCCCCAGGCCAGCAGGTCATCGGTCTGGGCGCGCAGCACGGAGCGGGTGAAGCCCATCAGGAAGCGCACCTCCGCGGGCGAGCGCCTCCAGTTCTCGGTGGAGAAGGCGTACACGCTCAGCTCCTTGATGCCCAGCTCGACGGCGCCGGCGATCACATCCATCATGGTCGACTCCCCCACCCGGTGCCCCTCGGTGCGGGGCAGGCCGCGGGCATTGGCCCAGCGACCGTTGCCGTCCATGACGCAGGCGACGTGCGCTGGCACTGCTGCCGGATCGAGGGCCGGCGGAGTGAGCCCCTCACGGTGGAGGGGGACGACGTCGAGGGGGTACGGATTAGCGCCGGTCCCGTCGGCGGGTGCGGAATCAGTGGCGTCAGCCATGTCATGCCCTTTCTACGAGGGAGAGGGAGCGCAGGCGCCGTTCCAGGTGCCAGGTCAGGTAGGCGGACACGCAGCCGGAGGCCTCGGAGCGCTGGCGCTGGCTCGAGGCGTCGGCCACCTCCCAGTTGCCGGAGAGCAGGGCGCCGAGCAGGGCCATGGCGCCGGGTTCGACGTCGACGGCGCCGGCGGGTCGGCATGTGGCACAGACAGTGCCGCCCGCCTGCACGTGGAAGGCGGTGTGAGGGCCGGGTGCGCCGCAGCGGGCGCAGTCGTAGCAGGAGGGTGCCCAGCCGGCCAGGGCGAGGGCCCGCAGTAGGTAGGAGTCGAGTACCAGACCGGGGGCGTGGCGCCGGCGCGCCAGGGCTGACAGCGCCCCGTACAGCAGCAGGAACTGCTGCGGGGAGTCGCTGGTGCCCAGGTCGCCGTCATCCTGGGTCAGCCGTTCCGCCGTCTCCGCCATGGTCTCGGCGCAGGTGAACATGGCGTAGTCGGCGGCGATGTTGCGACCGAAGGGGTCAATGGTCTCCACCTGGGTGACCACGTCCAGGCTCCGCCCGGCGTGCAGCTGCACGTCGATCATGGAGAAGGGCTCCAGGCGTGCGCCGAAGCGGGAGGTGGTGCGACGCACTCCCTTGGCGACGGCACGCACCTGCCCGTGGGCACGGGTGAGCATGACGATGATGCGGTCGGCTTCACCCAGCTTGTAGGTGCGCAGGACGATGGCCTCGTCCCGGTAGAGCCTCTCCCCCAACGGCGCCTCCGTCAGCGCATGGCGCGGTTGACGGCGGAGATGACGGCCTTGAAGGAGGCCGTGGTGATGGAGGAGTCGATGCCGACACCCCACAGGACCTGGCCGCCGACCTCGCACTCGACGTAACAGGCTGCGCGCGCATCGCGCCCCTCGCTGAGGGCGTGCTCGGCGTAGTCGAGGATACGCACCTGGATACCGGTCTGTTCCAGCGCGGTGACGAAGGCATCGAGTGGGCCGGAGCCGGATGCGGTGAGCAGTTTGCGTTCCTCGCCGTCGGAGATGGTGACGGTGAGGATGGACTCGTCATCGCCGACGGCGGTGAGCGTGGCCCCCTTGAGGCTGTAACGGCCCCAGGTGGGCAGGTCGACGCCGGGGGCGGCCGCGGCCGGCAGGTACTCGTCGGTGAAGATCGACCACAGGTCGCCCGCGTCCACCTCGCCGCCGTAGGTGTCGGTGTGATGCTGAACGATGTTGGAGAACTCGATCTGCAGGCGGCGGGGCAGGTCCAGGTTGTGGGTGGTACGCAGCAGGTAGGACACTCCGCCCTTGCCGGACTGGGAGTTCACTCGCACCACGGCCTCGTAGGAGCGGCCGACGTCGTGGGGGTCGATGGGAAGGTAGGGCATGGACCAGGGCACGGCCACCTCGGCCTCGGCTTGGCTCAGGCCGCTGCCTACCTTCGCGGCAACCTTTTCGGCGCGCGCTGCGAAGCCCTTCTTGATGGCGTCCTGGTGGGAGCCGGAGAAGGAGGTGTAGACGAGTTCACCGGCGTAGGGGGTGCGCGGGGGCACGTCCATCTGGGTGGAGTGTTCGACAACGCGCCGGACCTCGTCAATGTCGGACAGGTCGAGCATGGGGTCGACGCCCTGGCTGAACAGGTTCAGGGCCAGGGTGACCAGGTCGACGTTGCCGGTGCGCTCGCCGTGGCCGAACAGGCAGCCCTCCACGCGGTCGGCACCGGCGAGCAGCCCCAGCTCTGCTGCGGCGATGCCGGAGCCGCGGTCGTTGTGGTTGTGGATGGACAGGCACACGGCGTCGCGGTGGGAGAGGTTGCGGCTCATCCATTCGATCTGGTCGGCGTAGACATTGGGGGTGGCCCGCTCGACGGTGGCCGGCAGGTTGAGGATGATCTCGCGGTCGTCCTCGGGCTGCCACACGCCCATGACGGCCTCGCACACCTCAAGTGCGTACTCGCGCTCGGTGTCCACGAAGATCTCCGGGGAGTACTCGTAGCCGAAGATGGTGTCATCGGTGAGCACCTTCTCCGCCCTCGCCATGACCTGGCGGGTTCCGTCAACGGCAAGCTCGCGGATGTCATCCCTATCCATGCGAAAGACAACTTCACGGAACAGGGGGGACAGGGCGTTGTACAGGTGGACGGTGGCGCGTGGGGCGCCGACGCAGGCGTCCAGGGTGCGGTCGATCAGGTCGCTACGGGACTGGGTGAGCACGGAGATCGTGACGTCGGCAGGAATGGCGTCATCGTCCACCAGCGAGCGCACGAAGTCGTAGTCGGTCTGGGAGGCGGCGGGGAAGCCGACCTCGATCTCCTTGAAGCCCATGCGCACAAGCAGGTCGAAGACGGCACGCTTGGCGATGGACCCCATGGGCTCGATGAGGGACTGGTTTCCGTCGCGCAGGTCGGTGGTGAGCCAGCGGGGCGCGCGGGTGATGCGCTTATTCGGCCAGGTGCGGTCCGGCAGGGAGGTCTCCACGGTGTCGAGGAAGGGCCGGTACTTGGAAAAGGGCATGCCGGAGGGCTGCTGCGGGGCGGGGCGGGCGGTTCGCATGGGTCTGGGTTCTCCTGAACGGTGTGCTGGCTCCCGGCGCCGGAGCCCGGCGCGCCGGGGTTGGCTGGCTACGCGAAAGTAAGCCGCGGTCGGGGTGCCGGCCTGTTCAGGCCCCGCCGCGGCGACTAAGCAGGAGGTTCCGCTCCCGAACCAAGGTCGCGCGCACGGAGACACCGTACCGCGAATCCGCCGATCCGCCACGCCAGGTCACAGTGTGGACGGCGTGTGCGCGGCGGACCCGAGTCTCTCGGCACCAAGCGACCGTCAGCGTTAGACGCAATATGTAGTAGGTCTGCTATATTCGATAGCGTACCTACCAGGAAGGAGCGGCCATGTCCGCTGCCCCGCCCATAATCGCCGCCCGGGGCGTCGACTTCGCCTATGGCAAGAACCCCGTGCTGCACAACGTCAGCCTCACGGTCCAGCCCGGCGAGGTCGTCTGCCTGTTGGGCCCTAACGGCGTCGGCAAGACCACGTTGGTGGAGAACCTGCTCGGCTCACTGCGCCCGCGCTCGGGCAGCGTCCGCGTCTTCGGCGCAGATCCGCGCCGCGCGGATGCGGCTTTCTGGGCGCGGATCGGGCTGGTGCAGCAGAACTGGACCGATCACGCCAAGTGGCGGGTCAAGGATCAGTTGGAGTGGATTCGTTCCATGCAGCTGACCACAACGGTGCGGGTGGCCACGGTGGCCGAGGTGCTCGACGCCGTAGGTCTGGCCGACAAGTCCGACTCGCGTCTGTCCCGACTCTCGGGAGGGCAGCGCCGCACGCTCGATTTCGCGGCGGCGCTGCTGGGGCGCCCGGAGCTGCTGATTCTTGATGAGCCGACGACGGGTCTGGACCCCGCCTCCAAGGCCCGCCTGCACGATCTGCTCATGGAGCGCGTCGACGACCGCGCTACCGTGTTGATGACCACGCATGACCTGTCCGAGGCCGAGCGCCTGGCCTCGCGCGTGGTCATTATGGCGGCGGGCCGGATCATCGCCGACGGCACCGTCACCGAGTTGCGCGAAAAGCTCGGCCGCAAGGCGGAGGTGACCTGGCTGCAGGACGGCGAGCGCCACGTGCACGCCACCTCCGCCCCCGAGCGCTTCCTGCAACGTCTGGATCTGGACGCGATCAGCGGGTTGACGGTCACCCGTCCGACCTTGGAGGAGGCCTACCTCGCGCTGGTTTCCCAGTCGACGGACACCGGCCCGACCGATCCAAGCAGTGACAGCCACCAAATCACCCTCAGTATCCAGGAGTCCCAGTAATGAGCCCCACCCGATCCCTGCCCCTATCCGTGCTACGCGCCGCGTCGCGTCAGGCCTATGGTGACCTGCGCCCGAACATCATGGGAGCCGGAGCTATGTCTATCTTGTTTGCGGTAGCCGCCATATTGGTCGTCTCCCGGATAAGCGACGGTCCACTCCAAGGTTTCGGGTCTTCCAGCGCCTTCGGCACGATGTTCGCGGCCGGCAGCGTCGGTGGCTTCGCCAGTCTCGTCATGATGCAGATCGGCGGGGAGACCTATACCGACCGAATCGGCGGCGCATTACTGCGGGTGCGTATCCTCCCGCACGGACCGCTCACCTGGGCGATCGGCAAGACGCTCTCCACCGTGGCGCAGGTGCTCATCATGCAGGCGATGATCCTCCTGGGCGCCGTTCTCTTCATCCCTATCGCCACACCCACCACCGGGACGGCGCTGCTCTGCCTACTCATTGCCGCGCTGGCCTCGCTGGCGTGCGCACCACTCGGGTTCTTCCTCAGCGCGTTCATCCGCGGCGTTTACAGTTACATGGTGAGCTTTCTGGTTTGCATTGCACTCGTAGCGACCGGTTACTGCTACCCGACCTCCGCCCTGCCGGGCTGGGTACAGGGCATTCAAATGGTGCTGCCGACCTACTGGTCCGGGCATCTGACCCGGTGGGCGCTCGTGGGTGATCCGTCCTGGGAGATCGGTGGCGTCTTCCACCCGGCGTTGGGCTTCGGGGTGCTGCTGGCCTGGGTCGTCGTCGGCTTCGCGCTGGTGCCGCCGGTCATTCGCCGCAGCTTCCGCAAGGAGACGATCGGCGGCCTGAACCGCACCCAGTCGACGATCCGCTCGCAGACTGGGCTGTGAAATGTCCGGAGAGGTCGTTCACAACCGGATCGCCGTGCTGCGCGCGGACCGCAGGATCAGCCGACGGCAGCTGGCGGAGGCGCTCGGCGTGCACTACCAGACGGTCGGCTATCTGGAACGCGGAGAGTACGCCCCGTCGCTGTACCTGGCGCTGCGCATCGCCCGCTACTTCGACGTTCCCGTGGAGTCGGTGTTCTCCCTGGAGGAGTTCCCGCCTCTCACCTGAGCAGCTGAGGCGCTCCGGGCGCCCGCTCTCGCCGAAGCCGGCCCATAAGGCATTCAGCTGTTGGGCTAACCGCACCTGCGCCCCATAGGAATTGGGCTTTCATTGACCTCATGGCGACGCGTGAGGAGAACCGGGAGCGCATACGTGTCCTGTGGCAGTACATCAAGCCGCACTGGAAGGTGCTGTCCATCGGGGTCGTGCTCGGGCTGGCAGGAACTGCCAGCTCGCTGGCCACCCCCATGGTCACCAAGTGGGTCCTGGACACCCTGGGAACGGGTGTCGACCTGCTGCAGCCGGTGGGGCTGCTGGTGGCTTTGTTCGTGGTGGGGGCGATTGCTAGCTTCGCGCAGTACGTAGTGCTGGGGCAGCTGGCGGAGAACATCGTGCTGGACGCGCGCCGCTCCCTCATCAGCCGGTTCTTCCGCGCCAAACTGCAGCAGGTGCAGCGCATCCGCACCGGAGAACTGGTCACCCGCGTCACCAGCGATACGGTGCTGCTGCGGGAGGCGACCACCACTTCCGTCACTCAGCTGGTGGACGGAGCGGTGGCACTGGTCGGCACCATCGCGCTCATGGCGGTCCTCGACGTGCCCCTGCTCATCGCCACGCTCATCACCCTCATGATCATCGCCGTCCCCATGATCATCCTCATGCCCATGATCGGCGAGGCAGACAAGCGCGCCCAGGACTCACTGGGCGAGCTCGGCGGCTCGCTCGAGTCCGGTATGCGCGCCCTGCGCACCGTCAAGGCCTCACGCGCCGAGGACCGGGAAGTAGCCGCCTCACAGGACCGGGCGCAGACCGCGGCCAAGTTCGCGGTCCGCTCGGTGTGGATCTCGGCCACGACCGGGGTCGTCGCCGGCGGCGGACTACAGCTGGGGATCATCGCCATCCTCGGTTTCGGGGCCTGGCGGGTGAGTACCGGGGCACTGGCCGTTTCCACACTCGTCGCCTTCCTGCTATACGCCTTCAACCTCGTGACTCCGATCAGCAACCTGACCATGGCCTTCACCCAGTTGCAGTCCGGCATCGCGGCGGCCGGACGCATTCGTGAGACCCAGCATCTGGAACTCGAGGATCTGCACACGGTTCCGGGCGGCGCCACCGACGTCGCCAATGCGGAGGACTCGCCCAGGATCGTGCTGCGCGGCGTAGTCGCCCAGTACGCCGACGCGAAGCAACCGGCCCTGAGCCAAGTGAGCCTGGAAATCCCCCGCACCGGGCACGTGGCCCTGGTGGGCCCCTCCGGTGCGGGCAAGACGACGGTGTTCTCCCTGCTCCTGCGATTCCTTGAGCCGAGTTCCGGAAGCCTTGAACTCGACGGCGTCCCGTACAACCGTCTCAGCATCGATCAGGTCCGCTCGCGGATCTCCTATGTGGAGCAGGAGACGCCTGTTATTCCGGGCACCATCCGGGATAATGTTCACTACCGGCATCCGGATGCCGACGCTGCGGAGGTGTGGCGGGCACTCGACGCAGTCGGCCTAGCGGACCGCGTGCGTCAGTTGCCCGAGGGAATCGACGCGCAGGTGGCCGCCACCAGCCTGTCCGGCGGGGAGCGGCAACGCCTCGCCATTGCGCGTGCACTGCTGCGCTCCCCCGACCTGGTACTGCTCGATGAGGCCACCGCCCAGCTGGACGGTATCAGCGAGGCCGCGATCCAAAGGGCGATCCTCCAACTGGCACAGGCGGGGACCGTGGTCACCATCGCCCACCGCCTGTCCACCGTGATCGACGCCGACCGCATCATCGTCCTGGAGGACGGAAGGGTGCGCGATGAGGGCACGCATGCAGAGCTGTTGGAGCGCGATGGTCTCTACCAGGAGTTCATCGCCGCCCTACGGATCGGGACACCCCGGTAGGCGGTTTCGTTTGGCCCTATGACCCGCTGGATCCGCCGACGACGCCGAAGGCGTCCAGGTAGGCCCGCTCGGCGCCGCCGGCGCGCACGTCCACGGTGGCGGCCACCAGCCCGTCCTTGAGCAGCACCACCCGCTCGCACACCTCGTCGAGCACACTGAGGATGTGGCTGGACATCAGGGCGATGCCGCCGCCGTCCAGGTAGTCGGCCAGGGCGCGTCGGAACAGCAGCACGCCCTCCACGTCGAGCCCGTTCAGCGGCTCGTCCAGCACCACCACCCGAGGGGCGCCGAGGAAGGCGCAGGCGATCCCCAGGCGGCGGATCATTCCCTGGGACAGGTGCCGTACCTCGGTGTCGCGGAAGTCGGCGCAGCCGAAGCGGTCCAGCTGCCCCTCCAGCGCAGTGTCGTCCAGGTCCAGCGGCGCATGGCGGCCTCGAAGCGGCACGCCTGACGGGCGGTGAGCTGTGGGAACAGCCGACTTTGCTCGGGCAGGAAGCCACAGGCCTCGGCGGGCAGGCGCCGCCCCAGCTCGCGTCCGTCCAGGCGGACGGTGCCGGACTGGAAGTCGCTCACCCCGCATAGGGCACCGAAGAGGGTGGTCTTGCCCGCCCCGTTGGGGCCGACGACGCCGAGCACCTCCCCCGCTGCCACCTCCAGGGTCAGCGGCCCGGTGCCGCGCCCGCCGCGGTACCGACGCTGTACGTCAATGACTTCAAGCATGTTCACTTCTGCACAGTAGGTGGGCGGCGGCCGGGAGCACCGCCAGGGGCAGCCCCGGAACCAGGGCGAGCAGTGCCCCGCCCAGTTCCGCGGCGGGCAGCATGCGATGCCGCCGGGTGTAGGCGGTGGCGGCGTCGGCCAGCGCCATCGCCAGTAGCGGCAGGTATACCAGGCACACCAGCAGGTGGACGACATCGATGCGGGCCCCGGCGACCATGCCGAGCGAGCTAGCCGCCAGGCATTCGGCAACCAGTAGCGGCAGCGCCAGCGCGAGCTTGGCGCGCCGCAGCTCCGCGTCGGCGATGGCGTAACGGCTCCTGGCATAGCGGGCTGAAGGCGTGTCATCGACCTCGGCGAGAACGCCGATCACCGTCGCAGCCAGGTAGGCACCCGCGACAAACACGCCAACGAAGACCGACTGACCGAAGCGTCCCAGCGCGTATGCGCTCACCACGCCCACAGCTGCCACCAGAATCGTCGGCAACCAGGAGGCCGAGCACAGGTAGACCACGCACAGCGAAGAGACACGGGTCCGCAGCCTGGCACCGATCCGCAGCTTTAGCCGCGTCATTGGGAGCCCGGGTGCAATGCCGACGCGTCCAAGCCAGTCCGCGGCAACCGCCCCCAGCGCCGTCGTCACCGTCCACGCCGCCAACAGCAGCCCGAAGCGGCCCGGTTCGGACCAGCCCGGAAAGTCCACTACTAACGTTCCACACACAGCCTCCAACGCCGTCAGCGGCAGGGACATGACTGCGTACAGCGCGAGAAAGTCCGCCGGCCCGAATCCGTAGTAGCGCAGGGCCGCATCCCGGGTGGCGTTGATGTCACGCAGCAACATCGAGGCGTTCAGCGCCGCCAACGGCACACCCGCACCGCCTACCACCAGGGCCTGTGCGGGAACGCCCGTCACTGTCACCGTGCCCCGAGTCGATGCCACTACGAGTATGGCGACCAGCACGAGGGCGAAGGAGCACACGGACGGCGTGAAGATGATTCCGGGGCGGCGCAGACGGCACGCCCAGGCAATCATGGTCAGGGCTCTCACAGACGCATCCTCACCTGAATGATCTATACGGCACAGCTCAAACCAGCATGGGGAACAGGCCCCAGTAGGCGATGGCCACCAGCAGCACCACGGCTCCGGTCAACGCCGCAGTGAATACGGAGGCCGCAGGCACGGTGAGCCAGCGGCCCTTCTCACCGCGGTCCCGGTTGGCTGAATGTACCGCGGCCCGCATGAGGCGCGCCCGGTGGACGACCTTGACGAGCAAGACCACTGCAAGAACCGCTACCAGTTGCACCACCACCCAGCCGCCGTAGGAGAACAGGTGGTTGGTGCGGTAGCTGATGGCCAGGGACGCCACGCCGAGGATGTAAATCGCATACAGCAGCCAGGCCGCCGTCACGCTCAGGCACAGGGCGACGGCCCAGCGCCCGATGGGGTCGGGAAGGTGTAGGCCGCGCCGTCCTCGCAGCCGTGGCCCCTGTCCGAGCAGCCAGCCCAGCCCCGCCGCCGTCATCAGTCCGAAGCCGATGACGAATGTGGCCAGCATGAGGTCCCCGGAGGCGTACCAGCGGGTGGAGTCGGGCCGCTGCGCCCAGTAGGCCTGGGTTGGGGTGGCGCCCGCTACGTGGGGCTCGGCGGCGGCGGTCTCCGGCAGGCCCGCCACCCAGCGGGACAGGTCGCGGGCCACTCCCGGGGCGAGGGAGCCGGAGGTGGAGATGCCGAGTTTCAACCCGTGGTTGGCGCCGTCGTAGTAGCGGACGGTGAGCTGCTCGTTGGCGTTTGCCCGCAGGGCGTCCCGAACGGTGGTCGGTCCCTGCACCAGGGGCATGGAGGCGTCGGCGGTGCCGTAGAGCATCAGCACTGGGACAGTGAGGCTCTCCAAATATGCAACCGAGTCGAAGTCGGCGTATTCGAAGCCGCCACCGGGGATCTCCGCACTGCCGAGCACGCGCGGAATCAGGTCGAGCATGGCCTCGGGCACACCGACGTTGCGCATGTAGCTGTCCACGGCCAGGGCGGCCTGCTCGCGCAGTCGCACCACGGGGGCGCTGGCCAGGATCAGGAAGGCGACACGGTTGTCCTCGGCGGTCAGCACCACCGCGGGAATGGCGCCCTCAGACTCCCCGTAAATGCCGACGGCGTCCCCGTCCACACCGTCCAGGGCGACCAGATAGTCCAGGCTCCGCCGGTACTCGGCGGCCATGGACAGGTAGTCGCGGTCGGTTGTGGAGTAGTCCTCCATGGGTTTGGAGGGTACGAGTGTGGCCACGCCGGCTGAGGCCAGTGACTCGGCCTGTTCGGTAAAGCCCCAGATGGTGTGGGTGCCGGCGCCGTGCATGAAGACGACACCGGGGGTGTTGCCATCTACGCCTATGGGGCGACGCAGCAGGGCGGAGACCTCCCCGCCGTCGGCCTGGGTGATGGTCACGGTGGTGGTCTCGACCTGGTAGGTGCCGACGCCGGGAGTGGCGATCGTCCCGCCGATGGTGGTGTCGGTGGTGGACGGGGTCAGGGAGTCGGTGACCGGTTGAGGATTCCAGCGGGGCCCGGCGAGAGTACCGATCAGACTGAGGCCGAGGACGGTCACCACCACGCCGCCGATGACGCGGTGGTCGGTGGAGACCGCGACTACCAGGGCGCCCAGACCGATAGTCAGCAGGATCTCCCAGATCTCCCGGCCGCCGGTGCCGAGCAGTCCCAGGAGGGCGGCGACGCCCGCGGCCGCCACCAACACGATCATGGTGCGGCGCCGCTCGGTGCGCCACAGCCAAGAGACGAGCGACCAGACGCGGCGGGGGAATTCACGTATCCAGGCCCAGCCGGAGCGCAGTTCGGCCGCGGTGATGCGCGCGGGCTGCCGCTTGGGGCCGAGGCGACGGCCCAGGCCGGCCCGGGGGCGTTCGCTCAGGCGTCCATGCGCGGAGCTGTTTCGGGAGTCGGGGAGCGGATGCATGGGCGGGCGGTTTCAGAATCCGAGCCTGGCCAACGCCTTGGGGTCGGACTGCCAGTCCTTGACGGTGCGCACGTGCAGGTCGAGGTAGACCTTGCGACCCAGCAGCTCCTGGATGCCGCGGCGCGCCTGGGTGCCGATGGCCTTGAGGTTGGCGCCGCCCCGACCGATCACGATGGCCTTTTGGGAGTCGCGCTCCACCAGGAGGCTGACGCGCACCTGCAGGCGGTTGCCGGTTCCCTTGATGCGGCCGGCGTTCTCGGCGGTGGCCGGGTCCACGATCTCGTCGACGACGACGGCCAGCGAGTGCGGCAGCTCATCCCGCAGCCGCTCCAGGGCGGCTTCGCGGACGAGTTCGCCGACCATGACGGCCTGCGGTTCGTCGGTGACGGAGTCGGTGGGGTACAGCGGCGGGGATGGCGGCAGGTGGGAGGCGAGGACTTCCTCCAGGACGTCGATCTGCTCCCCCTCGACGGCGGAGACGGGCACGATGTCCGCCCACTGTCCGAGCTGGTCGACGGCGAGCAGCTGCTCGGCCAGTTTGGCGCGGGAGACGGTGTCGGTCTTGGTGACGACGGCGACGACGGGCTTGCCCAGGTCGGCCAGTTCTCGGGCGATGAGCCGGTCGCCGGGGCCGATCTTGTCACCGGCGGGGATGCAGAAGGCGACCACATCCACGCCGGCCAGGGTCTCACGCACCAGGTCGTTCAGGCGCTGCCCCAGGAGGGTCCGGGGGCGGTGGAAGCCCGGGGTGTCCACCAGCACCAGCTGGCAGTCCGGCCGACTGACGACGCCGCGCACGTTGTGGCGGGTGGTTTCGGGACGCCCGGAGGTGATGGCGATCTTGGTGCCCACCAGCGCGTTGGTCAGGGTGGACTTGCCGGTGTTGGGGCGGCCCATGAGGCACACGAAGCCGGCCCGGAAGTCCTCGGGGAAGTCCGGGATGGCGATGGCGGCGCGGGCGGGGTCTGCGGCGGTGTCCGGGTCATCGGGCAGGATGGGGAAGCCGTCGGGGTCGGTGGCGCTGGTCATCGGATCTCCTCAGTCGTCCTTCTCGTCGTTTTCGGCGTGCTGATTAATGGTGTCTGCCGGATCGGAGTCTGTCTGGTGGGGGCCATGCGTGACGGCGTCGGTGCGGGAGGCCCGGAGGGTGGCGACTTGGCGGCGTCGCCCGGTGGCCTCCTCGGCCACCAGGTGGATGCCCTGTACGTCACCGCTGGCCCCGGGCAGCGGCACCCGGCCGATGGCCTTGGTGAGCAGGCCGCCGGCGGTGTCGACGTCGTCGTCGTCGATCTCCAGGTCGAAGAGCTCACCGAGGGCGTCCAGGCCCAGGCGGACGGGCACCCGGAAGGTGCCGTCCCCAAGGTCTTCGGCGACCGGCTCGGCGTGGTCGTGCTCGTCGGTGAGTTCGCCGACGACCTCCTCCAAAAGGTCCTCCAGGGTGACCAGGCCGGCGATGCCGCCGTATTCGTCCACGGCCAGGGCGATGTGGAAGTGCCCGAGCTGCATTTCCCGCAGCAGGTCATCGGCGAGCTTGGTCTCGGGCACGTAGACGGCCTCGCGCACGAAGGAAACCACCGGCCGCTCCCCGTGCTCGGGGTGGTCGGACAGGCGCCGCAGCACGTCCTTCAGATACAGGATGCCGCGCACGTCATCGGCGTCCTCACCGATCACGGGCACGCGGGAGTAGCCGGAGCGGATGAACAGGCGCAGGCCGGCGGAGGCGGGCTTGTGCTCATCAATGGTGACCATGTCGGTGCGGGGCACCATGACTTCACGCACAAGCGTCTGGCCGAGTTCGACGACGGAGCGGAGCATTTCCCGATCCTCGTCCTCGATGGTCTCGGAGTCGCCTATCTCGTCGATCATCTCGCGCAGGTCCTCGGTGACTTCGGCACGCATCTCGGCTTCGGTGAGCGCGGAGGCATGACCGAACCGTGAGTCGAGCCAGCGCCAGGGCGCGCCGAGGGCGTCGACCCGCTCCAGCAGGCCGGCGAGCACCAGCAGGGTGCCTGCGGGGTTGCGGCGCCCAGCGGAACGCGGGGAGATGCCGACCAGCAGCCCGAGCAGCACCAGGTTCAGGGCGATTGCCACCAGTAGCACCTGCCACCAGCGGTCGAAGCGGCCCGCCACACCGAGTGTCACCAGGATCGCGGCCAGCATGTCTACCGCGGCGCGCAGGCCGGTGAGGGTGCCCAGTACCTGGTCGCGCTTGGTGGTCAGGGCGGCCACGCGGTCGGCGCCGCGCCGACCGGCTTCGACCAGGTCGTCGGCGGCGGCCCGGGTCATGCGGGTCAGGGCTCCCTCCCCCGCCGAGAGCACCATGCCGATTCCGAGGACGATCACCGCGGCGACCAGCAGCAGGACCGTCGGTACCGCGGTCACTTGCCCCGCTCCGCCAGGAAGGTGAGCAGGAGGGTGCGCTGGAGGCCGAACATCTCCTGCTTCTCCTCCGGTTCGGCGTGGTCGTAGCCGAGCAGGTGCAGGATGCCATGGACGGTCAGCAGCAGCATCTCCTCCACGGCGGAATGCCCGGCCTCCAGGGCCTGTTTGGCGGCGACCTGCGGGCACAGCACCACGTCACCCAGGGTGCCCGGCGGTGTCTCGTTCTCCGCGGTGCCGGGGCGCAGCTCATCCATGGGGAAGCTCATGACGTCCGTGGGGCCCTCCAGGTCCAACCAGCGCATGTGCAGCTCGGCCATGGGCTCGGGGTCGATGAACAGGATGTTGAGTTCGGCCAGGGGGCTGACGTGCATGGCGGCCAGCACATAGTCCGCCAGGGCGGCGAACTCGGCGGCGTCGATGTTCGTGCTGGTCTCGTTGATGACCTCGGTAGTCATGGGCGGTTCCTGTCTCGGAATTCGGAGGGAGTGCGGCGCCGGGGTCCACCGCGGCGGGTGGCCGGATCCGCACCGACGGTGTCGGCGTGGGCGGCGTCGTAGCGGGCGTAGGCGTCGACGATTTGGCCGACGAGCCGGTGGCGCACCACGTCGGCGGCGGTCAATTCACAAAAGGCGATGTCCTCCAGACCGTCGAGGATGCGGCGCACCACTCGCAGCCCGGAGGGGCGGCCGCCGGGCAGGTCGATCTGGGAGATGTCCCCGGTGATCACCATTTTGGAACCGAAGCCGAGGCGGGTGAGGAACATCTTCATCTGCTCAGGGCTGGTGTTCTGGGCCTCGTCCAGGATGATGAAGGCGTCATTGAGGGTGCGTCCGCGCATGTAGGCCAGGGGGGCGACCTCAATGGTGCCGGCGGCGATCAGCTGCGGCAGGGCCTCGGCGTCGAGCATGTCGTGCAGGGCGTCGTACAGGGGCCGCAGGTAGGGGTCTATCTTGTCGGTGAGGGTGCCGGGCAGGAAGCCGAGGTTCTCTCCCGCCTCCACGGCCGGGCGGGTGAGGATGATGCGGGAGATCTGCTTGCGGACCAGGGCGTCGACGGCCTTGGCCATGGCCAGGTACGTCTTGCCGGTGCCGGCCGGGCCGATGCCGAAGGTGATGGTGGAGTTCTCGATGGCGTCGGTGTATGCCTTCTGACCGAGCGACTTGGGGCGGATGGAGCGCCCGTGGGTGGTCAGGACCTCGTCAGTGAGGACCTCGGCGGGGCGGGCGGAGGCGTCCAGCAGGCTGATGGCGCGGTCGACGGCGTCGGCGGTCAGGGGCGTGCCGGCGCGGGCGACGTCGATCAGTTCGGACAGCAGCACGACCACCACGTCCACCCGGGCGGCGGGGCCGGTGACGGTCACGGTGGCGCCGCGCACGTGGACGGAGACGTCGGGGAAGCCGCGTTCGACGGCGCGCAGCACTTCGTCTCGGGCGCCGAGCAGGGCGACGGGGGCGAGGTCGTCGGGCAGGGTCAGGCTGCGGGTGACGTCGGCCGGGCCCCCTGCGGGGCAACCTGGTTCGGTCCTTGAGACGGCTGAGACGGTTGAGACAGCGGTGTTGTTCAAGTCGGCGGTGCTCGTGGAGTTCAGTGCGGTTGTGGAGGTCATCACCGCGGAGGCGGCTACTGGTTTGATGGGCGAATTCGTCATCTCGGTGCACATGCTACCGGCCTGCCGAAGTAACCGCCGAGGTCGGTAGAAGTTACGTGCCGAGGTCGGTAGAAGTTACGTGCCAGAGGCCAGAACCGCTAATCAGGCCACGGTCATCACCAGCGTGCCGACGACGAGCAGGAGAAGTCCGCCCAGATACCTTCGACCGAGCCGCTCCCTCAGCACGAGCATGGAGAAGCCGACCGCCACTACTACGCTCAGCTTGTCGATCGGGACTACCACGCTGGCGGGCCCCACCGCAAGGGCGCCGAAGTAGCACAGCCAGGAGGCGCAGGTGGCCAGGCCGGAGGCGAGCACCCAGGCCAGTTCGGAGCGCACGATCGGCGGACGCGCGCCGCCGCGGGTGCTGATGGCAACCATGCCCCAGGCCATGACCAGCACCACCACGGTGCGTATCGCGGTGGCCAGGTCGGACGGAATATCGGCCACACCGAGCTTGCCGAGGATTGCGGTTAGAGCGGCGAAGAAGGCGGAGCCGCAGGCGTATGGCAGCCAGCTACCGCCCGGGCGCAGACCGGTGGCGATAGAAGTCGGGAGGGCGCGCAGATCCGCCGGGTCGAGCATGAGCGCCGTTCCGAGTGTTATCAGCAGCAGGCCGATCCAGCCCTGTGCCCGCACCGACTCACCCAGCAGCAGGGCCGCGAGCACAACGGTGATCACCGTGCTCAGCTTGTCCACGGGCACCACCCGGGAGACGCCACCCAGTTGCAGGGCGCGGAAATAACACAGCCAGGAGGCACCGGTGGCCAGGCCGGATAGCACCATCCAGCCCAGCCCGGTCGCACTTATGTGCGGCAGGGCGCGGATAGAGCCACTGAGCAGGGTCATGGCCCAGGCACCGAGGAGGATCACCGGAGTGCGCAGCGCCGTGGCGAGCGTGGAGTCCGTGGTGCGCACCCCGAGTTTGGCCAGGATGGAGGTCAGTCCCGCGAACAGGGCGGAGCCGCAGGCCAGGAGAATCCACACGGTTTCACGTTAGTCCGACTTCCCGATGTGGGTAATGCCTGTCTTGTTGAACTCCCGCCCGGCCCCGGTACCTCCCAGCCCAGCTCCGCCGAAACCGATGGAGGTTACGTCCCGAGATCGGTGGCAGCGCCGCGCCTGCCGGCTCTGTCCGGATCGGCTAGGGTTGCTCCGTTGTTCAGCGGCAGTGAATCCCGCGATCGGGAGGTGCGAAGCGAGTGGTGGTTCGGTGAGTAGCGATCTGGGCGCCGTGGTGACGACCTCCGAGCCGTATCGGCTGTCCTTCGTGGTGGGCGGGCTTCTGGCGACGGAGGCCACGATTGCCGCTCCGCTGTACCTGGAGTTGCGTGACTGGGAGGCGGTCAGGCAGGCGCTGAACGCCGGTAATCTGCTGCATGCACGTACCCGGTCGACGGCGGTCAGGCTCACCCGCGAACTCATCCAGCGGCTGTCGGTGCTCACCGATGCCGAGATCGCCTACCTGGACACCGCTTCCTGCCCTCCGCCTGGGTCCAGTGCGGGCGCCTGCGCGGCCCGCACGGCACTGACATCTTCGACCAGACCGAGATCCACGGCCCCATGCCGCTGGCCGTCGACCCCGCCGTGGAGTTCCTGCTCAAGCACGCCTACAAGACCGCGGTCTTCGGCGAGGTCCGGCGCCGGGATGTCTACTCGATCCCCATCGAGCCGATCCGCGAGGTGATCGTCAACGCCCTCGTCCACGCCTCCTATGCGGAACGCGGAACACCCATCCGCATCGGCTTCTACGACGACCGCATCCAAGTGGACAGCCCCGGCCTGCTGCTGCCGGGCATGACCATTGACTCCATGCGGCGCGTGTCCCGCCTGCGTAACCCCGCCCTCGCGCGCATCTTCCGCGAGGCCGGGATCATGGAGCAGTGGGGCACCGGCGTCCAGCGCGTCTTCGAGCAGGTGGCCGAGGCCGGCCTGCCCGAGCCCATCATTGAGGAGATCCAGGACCGAGTGCGGGTCACGATCTACGTGTCCAGCCACGATCCGGCCAAGGTCAGTGAACAGGCGAGCAAGTCGGGCGCGGATGGCGGTGCTCCAAGCGAACCGGGCGAATCACCAAGTCAGGGCACCAAGTCACTAAGTCGGATCACCAAGTCAGGGCACCAAGTCAGTCAGACACAGGTGCTGATGCCTACCGTGCCGCGATCCTCTCGTTTCTTAGCACCGCGGATAGGACTCGCGCAGAACTTCTGTCCCAAATAGGGCTGAGCAACGAGACACGCAATGTGCGTCGCCATCTCGAACCCCTGCTCGAAGCCGGGCTGGTCGAACGCACAATCCCGGACAAGCCCCAAAGCCGCCTTCAGCGCTACCGGATCACCGACGCCGGCCGCACCTACCTGCGCAACCTCACAGGAGACGCCGAATGAACGCCATGTCAGCCATCCAGCGTCAACTTCGCGAGCGCTTCGCCCGCCCCGGAGAAGCCGGACGGATCGTCATCTGGTCGGACCCGGAAGGCAGGTACGGCGGCTCTCTCGATGACCTCAACCTGCCCGACGTCACCGTGTTGCAGGTCGAGAGCAATGAGTTCGCCATCAAGCGCCGGGTACTGGTCACCGAGCCGAAGACCAAGTTCCTACTCTACCGCCACCGCCAGCCAGATACGCCGGAGACCGTGACGGACAACTGGCTCAAGGACATGGAACTCGCTTACGGGACCTTCACCGCGGACCACGACTCACTCCTTGCGCAGGAACTCGGGGGCGGCCCGGCGCTGCGCCGCGTCGTCGAGCAGTACCCGCGCTTCTTCGACAGTAAGCGACGCCGTGAGGAGCTCAAACCGCGACTGCGTCCGAGCGACGACGCTACTGCCATCACTGCCTCCATGATCGCCGTCGTGCTGGGCACCGATGAGCGCTCACTGGAAGCGCTCTGGCGGAAGCTGCTGAACGAGAACGCAGAAGGAAAGTCGGACGGCATTGATGAGATGACCCGCCTGGGACTGGCCGACTTTCATTGGGAGGGTACGCGCGACATCTACGGTTACTCCCCCGACGAAGCACCCAGCGTCGATGACTTCGTGGCGTGGCTGTTCAACCGGGCATGGGAGCAGTTCTCCCCCACCCAGGCGGACTTCGGCGCCGATCAGTACGCCAATATCCGCCGTGACTTCAGCACCTGGCACAACGACTTCAGCTTCGCCCCCACCTACCGGGTCCTGGCCGATCGCGCGGCAGAGCTACTCGGCATCGACGAGCAGGTGGCCGACCTCTCCCTACCCGAGCTGCTGGATCGGAAGACATTCCCCCTGGTGGACCAGGAACTCGTCCGCCGTCTGGCACGGCAGGTGCAAGAACACGCCCTCGCGGACATGGAAGTGCAAAACGCAGTACACGGTCGCACCGCTCTGCCGTGGTACAGCGAGTTCGAGCACGGCTATGGGGCCGTCAGCGCGGCATCGGCCCTGCTGACGCGTATCGACTCCGGCTCCTGGAACGCCTCCTCCCCGCAGGAGGGCTTCGACCACTACACCCAGCAGTGGTTCTCCATCGACCAGGCCTACCGGCAATTCAACCGACACCTCGACCTCTATGAGCCGGACTCCCCCCTCGACGCCCTGAAGACGACGGTCGAAGCCGCCTACATCAATGACTTCCTGACTCCCCTCGGACAGACCTGGCGCAAGCAAGTCGCCGGCATGGAACGCTGGCAGATCGAATCGGTCCCCTCGGCCACGTCCTTCTTCACCGAGCAGGTCAGTCGACCTTGGCTGGACAAGGGCAAGAAGGTCGTCGTCATTGTCTCCGACGCGCTGCGCTACGAGGTGGGTGAGGAACTGGGCCGACGCATTAGCCAGGAGGACCGCTTTACGGCCCGGCTGTTCGCCATGCTCTCGGCCCTGCCGTCCTACACCCAGCTCGGCATGGCTGCGCTGCTGCCGCATGAGTCGCTGGCCTTCGCCGACGCCGACGACGGATCGGTTGAAGTTGACGGCGCGCCCAGCGGAGGAACCGAGAACCGGGCCAAGCTGCTCGCGCCCATGGGCGGCACCGCGATCCAGGCCAATCAGCTCTTGAGCCTAAAACCCGGTGAAACCCGGGAACTCATCAAGAACCACCGGCTGCTCTACGTCTACCACAACCAGATCGACGCCACCGGAGACAAGCAGACCACCGAGCCGGACACCTTCCGTGCCTGTGAAGACGCCATCGCAGACCTGATCAGGCTCGTCAAGAAACTGGCGAACGCCAACGTCAACAACATCCTCATCACCGCCGATCACGGCTTCCTCTACCAGGAGAGCCGCCTGGAGGAGCAGGACTACCTGTCGGTCAAGCCACATGGTGACGCCCTACTGCATGTGAACCACCGCTTCGTGCTGGGGCGCGGTCTCAAGCGGGACGCCGCGTTCATCACCTACTCCCCCAACCAGCTCCGGATGTCCGGGGATATCGAGGCGCAGGTGCCCGGATCCATTCACCGCATCCGTACGGCGGGCTCCGGCACGCACTTCGTGCACGGCGGGGCTTCTCTTCAGGAGGTCGTGGTGCCCGTCATCGCCGTCAACAAGCGGCGTTCCTCGGACACTCATCAGACGCCCGTCAAGATCGTCGCCGAGACGAACAGGATCACCACCGGGCAGATCACCGTCATGCTGTTCCAGCAAGAGCCGGTCAGCGAGAAGGTCAAGCCACGCCGTCTCATCGCAGGCCTGTACGCAGGCGACACATTGATCTCCGACGAGGTCACGGTGGACTGCTCTCAGGACTCCGCAGAGGCCCGGGACCGGTTCTTCCCAGTCACCCTGGTATTGAGCAGGGACGCGGATACCTTCAACGGTAAGACCGCGGAACTACGGCTGGCCGAACCGGTCGGCTCGGAGCGCCGTCCCTACGGGGCCAAGGCCCGTTTCACCCTGTCGCGCACCTTCACCAGCGACTTCGGCGCCGACTTCGACTTCTAGGATGCAAGCATGACCACCCCGCAGCCTACCGAGCCGGAGCCCACTGAGCCGAAGCCGACCGACCAGGTTCAGCGCCCCGACCCCACACCGCTGGACCGCAAGATCGCGGCAGCATTCCCCGGCGTCGTCGTGCGCAAGGACCTCGTCAAGGCCGTCAAGGGCAACGCCATCGTGCCCACCTACGTGCTGGAGTACCTGTTGGGCCAGTACGCCGCCACGGACGACGACGCCACCATTCGCTCCGGCATTGAGCAGGTCAGACGCATCCTCCGGGACCATTACGTGCACCGGGGCGAGAACCGACTCATCCAGTCGCGTATCCGGGAGAAGGGGCGCCACCGCGTCATCGACAAGGTCTCCGTCTCCCTCAACGAAAAACTGGACATCTATGAGGCCGAGTTCTCCAACCTGGGCATCAGCAAAGTGGAGATCGGCGCCGAGACCGTGCGCAACCACCCCAAGCTACTGACCGGCGGGGTCTGGTGCATCTGCGACATCGTCTACGCCTACTCGGGCGACCCGAAGGACGTTCCCTGGCGGCTGCACTCACTCAAGCCCATCCAGCTCTCGCGCCTGGACCTGGATTCCTACACCACCACCCGCGAGCAGTTCAGCACCGAGGAGTGGATCGACCTGCTCATCCAGTCCATAGGCTTCAACCCCGCCATGTTCGGCCCTCGGGCCAAGCTCCTTCACCTGGTGCGCCTGATCCCCTTCGTTGAGCGAAACTACAACCTGGTGGAGCTTGGTCCCAAGGGGACCGGTAAGTCGCACATCTACTCTGAGTTCTCGCCTCACGGCATGCTGATCTCCGGGGGTGAGGTGACCGTGCCGAAGCTCTTCGTGAACAACGCCTCCGGCAGGATCGGCCTGGTGGGCTACTGGGACTGCGTCGCCTTCGACGAGTTCGCCGGCAAGAAGAAGCGGGCCGACCGCGCACTGGTCGACATCATGAAGAACTACATGGCCAACAAGTCCTTCTCCCGTGGCGTCGAGACCCTCGGCGCGGAGGCCTCAATGGTGTTCGTCGGCAACACCTCCCACACCGTGCCCTACATGCTGAAGAACTCCGACCTGTTCGAAGAGCTGCCCGAGCAGTACCACGATCCCGCCTTCCTGGACCGCATCCACTGCTACGTGCCCGGATGGGAGTTCGAGCAGATCCGCGGCGAGATGTTCTCGTCCGGCTACGGATTCGTCGTCGACTACCTGGCTGAGGTGCTCCGCTCCCTGCGCGACACCGACTTCTCCGACCGCTACCAACGCTATTTCACGCTGTCGGAAGACCTGTCCACTCGCGACCGGGACGGCATCCACAAGACCTTCTCCGGCCTGATGAAACTCGTACACCCCTCCGGGCAAGCCAGCCCCGAAGAGATCAGCACTCTGCTGCGGATTGCACTCGAAGGCCGTAAGCGAGTCAAGGACCAGCTCATCCGCATCGATGACACCATGACCGCGGTCAGCTTCAAGTACACCCACGCCGGGCAGACCCATACGGTGACCACCCTGGAGGAGGACGAGTACCCGGAGCTGTACCACCGGGAACCTGAGCCATCCCAGTCGCCTGAGGCCAGCACCGAAGACACCGGAGAGGCCTCGCCGTCCGCCGACGCAAAGGGGACGGAGCCTGCGGCCGCCCGTACACAGGGCTCTGAACTTAAGGAACAACACCTCGAGTTCGCCGATGGCAGGCGCGGCTTCACCTACGACCGCTATTTCGGTCCGTATCTGCGCGCAGCAACCCGCATCGAAGTCGTCGACCCGTTCATTCGTCAGCCCCACCAGGCGCGCAACCTGATGGAGTTCCTTGAGACCGTCGCGAAGTACACGGACACCACCAATGAGATCACCGTCCACCTGACTACGAAGCGCGATGAAGAGCCGCGCTATGTAGCCAGGCAGCAAGAGAACCTGGAGACGATCCGTACCAACTCTGCCGTCGCCGGCATCAGCTTCGAGTATTCCTTCAGCGAGACGATCCACGATCGCTCAATCACCACCGACACCGGCTGGATCATCATGCTGGGGCGCGGGCTGGACGTGTTCCAGCCCTTCGACACCGACTGGCTCGACCTGCGCCTGCGCCAGCAGTACTTCCGCCAGGTCAGGGAGTTCACGATCGCCTACATGCGCAAGCAATAGCCAGCCGCCCGCGCCTGCCTTCCCCCACGCCGCCCTCACCGCACCCGCCGCGGCACGGTCAGGGCGGCCACCGCGAGGATCGCCACCCCCACCCCGGCCACGAGCCCCAGGTCGGCGGCGAAGGCGGCGGTCGGCGCGGTGTTCGCGCTCAGCTCGCCGACGGCATCGACGGCCCAGCTCATGGGCAGCACGTTGCTGCACAGCTCCAGCACGCGCGGCAGCTGGTCGCGGGCCACCAGCAGCCCGCACAGGAAGATCTGCGGGCCGATGATCACCGGGAAGAACTGCACGGCCTGGAACTCGGTGCGGGCGAAGGCGGATACGAACAGCCCCAGCGCCACACCGAGGAAGCCGTCGACCAGTGCGGTGAGGATCACCCACACCCAGGGGGCGGCGATCTGCACCCCCAGGCACCAGGCAGCCACCGCGCACAGCAGCAGCGACTGACCCACGGCGGTGGCGGTGAAGGCGGCGGCGTAGCCGAGCAGCAGATCGGCGCGGTGCAGCGGCGTGGTCCACAGCCGCTCCAGGGTGCCGGAGCCGCGCTCGCGCAGCATGGTGACGCTGGTAACCAGAAACATGACGACCAGCGGCAGGATCGCCATCATGGCCACGGCGATCCGGTTGAACAGCTGCTCTCCGTGGGGATAGTCGTAGTAGACGAAGTACAGCAGGGTCAGCAGCGCGGCGGGCACCACCATGATCAGTCCAAGGGTGCGCCGGTCGGCGGCCAGCTGCGCCAGCACCCGGCGCACGGTAGCGGCGAAGGTGCGCGCGTTCATCACTCCTCCTCCCCCTGCTCCGTTCGCCCCGCCCGCCGGACGACGTCGAGGAAGGCCGCATCGAGCGTGTCGGCACCCGTGCGCTCCAGCAGCTCACCCGCAGTCGTGTAGGCCAGGAAGCGGCCGGAGCGCATGAGCAGCACACGATCGCAGTGGAAGGCCTCATCCATGACGTGGCTGGAGATCAGCAGGGTGGCGCCCGCATCGGCCAGTTCCCGGAAGGTGGCCCACAGCCCCTCCCGGGTCAGCGGGTCCAGGCCGACCGTCGGCTCATCCAGTACCAGCAGTTCCGGGCCGGCCACCAGGGCGCAGGCGAGCGAAACCCGTCCGGTCTCACCGCCGGAGAAGGTACCCACGCGCCGGTCGGCGAGCCCGGTCAGCCCCACCGTGTCCAGCGCCTCGTCGATGTCGCGGGCGCGCGCCCCGGCGAGTGCGGCGAAGTAGCGCAGGTTCTGGCGGGCGGTCAGGTCCTTGTACACGGCCGCCGCCTGGGTGACGTATCCGACCCGGCCGCGCACGGCGGGCGTGCCCGGCCGCTCCCCCAGGACCCTCGCCTCGCCGTCGTAGCGCTGCACGCCGACGAGCACCCGCATCAGGGTGGTCTTGCCGCAGCCGGAGGGCCCCAGCAGGCCGGTGATGGAGCCGGGCCGCAGGTCCAGGTCCAGGCCGTGGAGTATCTCGGTGCCGCCGCGGCGTACCCGCAGTCCGCGCACGTGTACCGCACTGCCGACAGCCGCCGCGACGGTCGGACCGGCGGGGCCGGCGACGGCGCCCAAGCCATTTTTCATCATGTGATGAATATATGGGAGCGGCAGCGGTCCGGCAAGGACTGCGGACTACTCCCCGGGCTCTTCCACGGCCTCTAAGTCCTCGACCTCCTCGACCGGGCCATCGTGCGCATCACCGAGGTCACCGGTCAGGTAGTGCTGGATCACCGGACCCACGGCGGCCGCGAGTTCCTCCGGGCTCGCGGCGGATACGGCGTCGAGCCGGGCGACCCAACGCGTCATTCCCAGTCCGACCAGGTGTCCGGCGATGAGTTGGGAGCGCAGCCGCACCCGGTCGGGTGCCACCTTCGCGACCAGCGGAGTCACCAGGGCACCGACCACAAGGTCGCGCACCCGCGCCACCACGGCATCGTTGGTGAGTGCCGCACGCAGCAGCGCGGAGAAGCGATCCTCGCCCATGCGATCCCACTGAGTGATGAATACGCGCACCAGTGCCGCCCCCTGCCGGGACGGCGGCTGGCGGCGGACATCGTCAAGCACGCTCGGGTCCATTGGCGGCCCGTCCGGCCCGTCATAGACCGCCTCCACGAACAGGTCGGAGCGCACCTGGAAGTAGTGGTGCACCAGCGCCGGGTCCACACCCGCCTCACGTGCGATGCCGCGCAGCGAGGTGTTATAGCCATCGCGGGCGAAGGCTGCGCGGGCCGCCTCCAGAATCGCCCGGCGGGCATCCGGGCTCCCGGCCCGCCTGCGCCCTCGTGACGCCATCCGCTCTCCCCTCTGGGCCAGTGGTCACTGACGCCAAGGATACGTTCCGAATTCGTGTCATACCCCCTGGAGACACTTGATTCGTAATTCTTTCAGCAACCCGCCTTGACCACCCGAAGAAAGGGGGCTTGAATAATGAAGCGACGGGACCTTATCCGAAAGCTGGAGGAGGTCGCCCGTCAGAAGGGCGAGCGGCTTGTGCTCAGCGAAGGCAGCCGCCACACCAAGGCGACCATCGGAACATGGAGTGAGCCCATCCCCCGGCACCGGGAGATCAACGAGATGACCGCACGAGCAATCCTTCGAAGGAGCAGACGATGACCAGGATTGAAGCCACAGCGCAGTACTGCGACGGCTGGTGGGCAGTGGAGTTCACTCTCCAAGGGCACGAGTACTCCACCCAGGCGCGCCGCCTCGATGAGGTCGTTCCCATGGTAGCCGATGCCGCGGCCCTCATGACAGGACAGCCGGCCGATGACTTCGAGGTGCGCTACAAGGTTAGCAACGCCGACTACGTCGAAGCCGTCGAGCAGTACAAGGCGGCCGCACAAGCCTCAGCTCGGGCCAGTGCTACCGCGGCAACCGCCTCACGGCACGCCGTTACGCTGTTGCGCGCTGACGGCCTACCGCTGCGCGACATTGCCACTCTCATGGGCGTCAGTACCCAGCGAGTCTCCCAACTGGCTCGGGGTTGAAGTCGAGGGACGGGCATGCACGAATACATGACCCCGCAAGCCCGCGCCGTCCGAACTCACGCACCGGCCGATCCGGCCACGTCACAGACGAGCTTGCCGGTCTGGTGGCCCCGGGCGAGCCGGGCGTAGGCACCAGCAGGTGAGGCGTGGTAGGCGTTATTCCCGCGCGGGGCGGCGGAAGCCGCCCCCGGGGGGGGCCTCTCGGGGTGGCCGCGCGCGTGCATCGAGTCTCTCGTCTTACGGGCCGTAGCTATCGACCAGCCTGCGAAACCCATCGAGGTCATGTTCGAGCGTCTCCCACACCGTCACAGGGTCGAGCGTGGCCTGATAGTGCGCCATGACATTGCGGATGCCCCTAGCCTCTCGCCATGGAAGCTCCGGGTACGCGTCAACCACCTCCTGAGGCATTCGCGCAACCGCCTCACCAAGAATCACCAGAGCGTACGAACCGGCTGCAAGCTGGGTTGGATCATCAGCGGAGAAGAAAGCCTCTGCCCCTTTCGCCACAACTGCATCCGCCAAGTCGAGTGCGTCGCGCATTATCGCCAAAGCCGCGGCCCGCTTCCCCATGGCAGGGCCGCTTTCACCTTCGCTCACAGCGGCACCGCCTCGTGACGGACAGCGTCAGCAAGCCCCGCGCGCGAGGAGACCAAATCGACGCGTACGCCCAGCAGCTCTTCCAGGTCAAGCGCAAGACCCGACAGAGCGAGAAGCCCCGTCCCCTCGCACGGAGTAACAAGAAGGTCAATGTCAGAACCCTCAACATCGTCTCCGCGCGCTGCCGAGCCAAAGAGCATCGGATTCTCGAATCCACGCTCAAGTATGCGGCGGCGCACGTCGTTGCGATGTTCGGCGAGCGTTTCAGACGGTTTGGGGCTCATACATTAATCGTATAGGCCGATGCAAGGCCTGCCGGGTATCGGGCAGGCCAAACTGCGGCGAAGACACGCCGTCCGGACTCATGCACCGGCCGGTCCGGCCACGTCGCAGACGAGCTTGCCGGTCTGGTGGCCCCGGGCGAGCCGGGCGTAGGCGTCGGGAACCGCTTCCAGCGGCACCACCTCGGCCACGCGGGCCTTAAGCTGCCGGGCCGCCATCTTCAGCAACTCGGTAAGCATGGCGGCCAGGTCGGCGCGGTCGCGGGCCGTGCCGGCGGAGTATGCGGCACCGAGGGAGATCTCGTGGATCGACGGCGAGAGGGTGAATCCCGGGATGGTCGCCAGATCGGTGCGGCCGGCGGTGAATGCCAGGCCGCCGTTGAAGGCGAGCGCACCCAGGTTCGCGGTAGCGGAGCCGGCATCGACGGCGTCCAGCACGGCGTCGACACCGCGCCCCTGCAGCGTCAGGGCGCGGGCCGCCGCGGCGATGGCGGCGGGACCGGAGGTGGCGCGGTAGTCGATGACCTCGTCGGCGCCGAGCGCGCGCACGGCCTCCGCCTTGGCTGTCGACGCGGTGGCGATGACGCGGGCGCCGAGGCTCCGGGCGATCTGAACGGCGTAGCCGCCCACTCCCCCGGCTCCGGCGGTGATGAGGATCGTCTGCCCGGCGGTCAGACGCAGGCGCTGCACCAGCGCCTGGTATGCGGTCATGCCGGCACAGGGCAGGGCTGCGGCCTCTGTGGCTGAAACAGCCTCGGGCACATGCTCCAGGGCGCGGGCGTCGACGACGACGTACTGCGCCAGTCCACCCGGGCGCCGTAGGTCGTGGTGCAGAGCGACGCGGTCGCCGACGGCGAGGTCGGGACGCAGCGCGGACGCGCCGTCCTCGGCTGGGGTGGTGACGCCGGGGCCGAGGGCGTCGATGGTGCCGGCAACGTCGAGTCCAAGCACGTTCGGCCAGGTCCAGGCGGGGTTGCCGCCCCGGGCGACCTTCCAGTCGACCGGGTTAAGCGAGCAGGTCTCCACGCGCAGTCGGAGCTGTCCCGTGCCGGGTTCGGGGATGGGCGTCTCCCCGATTCGCATTGCGGAGGCCAGATCCGCGGGCCCGGCCGGCCGGTCGAGCAGTAGGGCGGTCATGGTGTCAGGCACGGTCTCCTCCTGGATTTCCGGCGGCGGATCAAGCCTGTGGCGATGCGCCCAGACGAGCCGGCCCCGCCGCCTTCACGGTCTGTTCGCATCGTATCGCCGCGCCCGCACACCGGTCCCGGCAGAGGACGTCGATGCGCCCGAATTCGTGGCAGTGGGGAGTGGGATCTTGTACGCATGATGCCTCCGACCCGGCGCGCACGCCGTCACGCGACGCCACGCACTTCCGGCGCATCCTCGCCGCGAAAAAACACGCGATGGATGCGGAACAAGAACTGGCTCGCGCCGTCGCCGACGCTCGTGCGGCCGGTGAGTCATGGACAGTAATAGGCGCCGCCCTAGGCGTCTCGAAGCAGGCCGCGCACAAGCGCTTCGGCCACTCCTCCCCCCGCCGAAGACCCGTCTCAGCCCCACAGACCGGTGCGCTGGGCGAGGACAGCGAGCGCGACCGGTCCGGCCGATGCCGTGCGCAGCACATGCGGCCCCAGGCGCACGAAGAACGCCCCGGCGTCCTCCAGCGCCCGCACCTCCGCGTCGCTGATGCCGCCCTCTGGCCCGACGACGACGGCGAGCACCGGCGGCTCGCCCACGCCACCATGCGGGTCGTCCTCGTTTGCGTCACGCACCTGAGAGGACACGGCACCCACCCGGGCGGCCTCCGGCAGCGACACATCACCGATCGGCCTGGTCGCCTCCTCGTGCAGAACCAGCACCGTCCCACCGGCCTCGCACACCTGCCCCGCCCATGACGCCAGCCCGGCCGTATCAGTCAGCTCCCCGACCTCGGGGATACGGGCCCGCCGCGACTGCTTGGCGGCCTCGCGGGCGGCGGCCTGCCAGCGCTGGCGCCCCCGGACGGCCTTCACGCCGCGCCAGACGGACACACAGCGCTCGGCCCACCACGGCACGATCAGGTCCGCGCCGACCTCCGTCGCGGTCTCCACGGCCTGCTCATCGCGCCCGCCCTTGGCCAGCGCCTGCACCAGCACGAGCCGCGGCGCCGCCTGGGGCTCCGCCACCCGCTCGACGACGCGCACCTCCAGCCGCTCCCGCCGTCCACCGCCGGCGGGAGCGTCGCTCACTTCACACACCAATCGCAGGCCGGCGCCGTCCACCAGGTCCACCCGCTCCCCCGGGCGCAGCCGCCGCACGGCCACCGCATGGTGCGCCTCCGGGCCGGTCAGGGTTAGTAGGGACCCGGGAGCAGCCGTGGCAGCCGCCCCGGCGGGCTCGACTGTTTCGGGAGTGAAAACGAAGACGGGCGCAGTCACCGGTCCAGGGTACGTTGACAGGCACGTCCACGACGCAGTGCTAGCGTCACGGGATATGAATGAACCCGCATCCCTCCCGCAGCCTCAACCGCTTGTCCCGTCACCGAACGCCGCACTCCCGCCCGTCGACCGCCCGGACGCGGCATCCCCGTCCGGAGCAGCAGCTGCAACCGCAACCACGGTGGAGGACTTCCGCCGCAACCTGGCCGCCGTGCGTGCCCGCATCGACGCGACCGCCCGTGCCGCGGGTCGGGACCCCGGCGAGATCCGCCTGCTGCCGGTGTCCAAAACGGTGCCGGAGGAGCGTCTGCGGGCCGCCCATGCCGCCGGTATCACCCAGATGGGTGAGAACAAGGTGCAGGAGGCCAAGCGAAAGGCGGCGAACCTGGCCAATCTGGGCATCCACTGGGCGCTGATCGGCCACTTGCAGACCAACAAGGCCAAGGACGTGGCCGTCTTCGCCAGCGAGTTCCAGGCACTGGACTCGCTGCACCTGGCCGAGGCCCTGGACCGGCGGCTACAGGTGGCCGGACGCGGCCTGGACGTGTACGTACAAGTCAACTCCTCCGGTGAGGCCTCCAAGTTCGGCTTGGCCCCGGAGGAGGTTGCCGGTTTCCTGGCGGCCCTGCCGGTCTACTCGGCGCTGCGGGTGCGGGGCCTGATGACGCTGGCAGCCCACACCGATGACGCCGCCCGCATCCAAGAGTGCTTCCGCATCATGCGCACACTGCGCGACGCCGGCCTGCAGGCGGGGACCGTCGGTGAGGGTGAGTTGTCCATGGGCATGAGCGGGGACTTCGAGTTGGCGATCGCCGGCGGCTCCACGTGCGTGCGCGTGGGCCAGGCGATCTTCGGGGCGCGTCCCGCCCCGGGCTCGCCGAACCGGCCCGGCACCGGCGCGAAGTAGCCCATAGCGGCGTCGGGAGTGCCGGGCCGCCGGGCCCCGCCCGGTACCCGGCTCAGCGCCCGGAGAATTTCTCCTTGAGCTTGCCCATGACGGACTCGTCCTTGGGCGGCGCGTAGCCGTCTTCCCCGCGCGAGGAGGCCAGTTCGGCCAGCAGTTCACGCTGCCGGTCGTTCAGGCGCGTGGGAGTTTCCACCACGATCTGCACGCGCAGGTCGCCGCGGCCGGAACGGCGCAGCCTCCCCACGCCCAGGCCGGACAGTACGATCTCGTCCCCGCCCTGAGTGCCGGCACGCACCGAGACGGTACGTTCGCCGTCGAAGGTCTCCAACGGAAAGGTGGCACCCAGCGCGGCGGCCGTCATGGGCACACGCAGCTCGGTGTACAGGTCGTCGCCCTCACGGGTGAAGGCCGAGTGCTCACGCTCGTGAATCTCCACGTACAGGTCGCCGTTGGGGCCGCCCGCCAGACCGGCCTCGCCGCGGCCGGACATGCGGATGCGCGTACCGGTGGAGACGCCAGCAGGAATGTTGATGTCGATGGGGGTGCGCACGTGCTTGCGGCCCTCGCCGTCGCAGTCCCTGCAGGGGGAGGCGATGACGGTGCCGTAGCCCCGGCAGCGTGGGCAGGGTGAGGAGGTGACCACGTTGCCCAGCAGGGATCGCTGCATGCGCTGTACGGAACCCTGCCCGTTGCACTCCGCGCAGGTCACCGGCGAGGTACCGGGCGAACAGCAGGAGCCGTGGCAGGTTTCGCAAACCACATAGGTGTCTACGGTCACGTTCTTGGTGGCGCCGAAGACGACGTCGGCCAGGTCCACATCCACGGCCAGCAGCGAGTCCTGGCCGCGGCGTGTGCGTGAGGCCGGGCCGCGGGTGGCGGCACCACCGAAGAAGGCCTGCTGGAACAGGTCGGAGAAACTGCCGAAGTCGCCGGTGAAGCCGCCGCCGAAGCCGTTGTTGCCGTGCAGGGCGTCCTCACCGCCCAGGTCGTACATCTGGCGTTTCTCGGAGTCGGACAGGACCTCGTAGGCGGTGGAGACCTTCTTGAACTCGTCCTCGTGCCCCGGGCCGGCGACGTCGGGGTGTAGCTGGCGGGCCTTCTTCCGGTAGGCCTTCTTGATCTCCTCGGTCGTGGCCTGGCGGGTGACGCCGAGGACGTCGTAGTAGTCGCTCACGCTTGCTGGTGTTCCTTCGTGGTGATGATGCTGTCGGACGGTTGGGGAGGCGTGCGTCGACGACGCCCCGCAGGCGGGTCAGCCCGAGCGGCCGCCCTCGGTTCCGGTCAGGAACCGGGACAGGTAGCGGGCGACGGCGCGTACGGCCGCCATTGTGGCCGGATAGTCCATGCGAGTGGGGCCGATTACACCCAGGTGGGCAACGGCATCTCCGCTGCCGGGCCCATAGGCGGCGGAGACGACCGAGGCTTCAGCCAGTGCCTCCTCGTGGGTCTCCGAACCGATCCGCACGGTGGTGCCGGTATCATCTGCGCCGCCGCGGTCGGAGGCATCGGCGGAGGTGAACAGCCGCAGCAGTACCACCTGCTCCTCGACGGCGTCCAGGAGCGCACCGATGGCGGTGAAGTCCAGGGAGCGGGCAAGGTTGGCGGTGCCGGCGACCACGATGCGCTCTTCGGCGTCGGGCCGCAGGGCGGTGATCAGTTCGTCTGCGACCGCAGCCAGGACGGTGCGCTCATCCTCGGAAGCCTGCTCGGCGAGTGCGGCCAGTACGGGGACCACCTCGGCGGCGCGGCGGCCGACCAGGGCGGTGTTCAGTCGTAGACGCAGCCGCTCCAGGACCGCCGGATCCGCCATCCCGTCCGGGCCTCGGCCGGACAGGCTCACGGTGCGCTGCTCGACGCGCCCGGTGTCGGTAATGATGACCATGAGCAGGCGGGTGGGGCCGAGGGCCACCAGTTCCAGGTGACGCAGGGTGGTGCGGCGCAGGCTGGGGTACTCGACGACGGCCAGCTGACCGGTCAACTGGGCGAGCACGCGTACGGTGCGGGCGACGACCTGTTCCAGGTCGACCGCCCCTGATAGTAGGGCGTTGATGGCGGCGCGTTCGGGGGCGGACAGGGGTTTGATGCGGGCGACCTCGTCGACGAAGCGGCGGTAGCCCTTCTCGGTGGGTACGCGGCCGGCACTGGTGTGCGGCTGGTGGATGTAGCCCTCGTCCTCCAGGGTGGCCATATCATTGCGGATGGTGGCCGGGGAGACGCCCAGCCGGTAGCGTTCCACCAGGGCGCGTGAGCCGACCGGTTCGCGGGTGCGCACGTAGTCGGTGACGATGGCGGACAGCACCTTGAGTCGGCGGTCATCCGACATGGGCTCTCCTTTCTCATCTGCCGCGGGGCGCGGGCACCGTCTGCGTTCGGGGCGGCCGTGGCCGAGCCGCCCGGCCGGGGCGCCGACCGCCACCGGTTAGCACTCACGGTGCGCGAGTGCCATCCTACGCCGTGTCGCGGCGAGTCAGCAGGGGCGGGCACGTGACCTTCCCCTACCGTGCCCTGAGTGAACACGTCTCCGCCCCGCCGTTCGGGCCCCATTCCCGGAGCCACCGCCGCCCGTCGCCAGGCCCTGCGCGAGCAGGCAGCACGCCAGCAGGCGCGGGCGGAAGCACAATCCGCCTCGGATGGCGCCCGCAAAGCCGGCGGAGCCGGCCGGACGCCGCAGCGGGCCACTACCCCACGGCCATCGGCGCACAACCGCTACGGCGGGGATGTGCTGTCGGTCGACCCCCACCGGGTGGGCCCGACGGCGATGCGACCGGAGTCGGAGCATGTGGCCCTCATGCGCGGCATGGTGCTGGAGGATAGGCAGACTGGTTTCGTGGGCGCCGCGGTGGCGGTGGAGAAGTCCGGCGGCAAGCACCTGGTGGTGTTGGAGGATCGCCGGGGGGTGCGCCGCGCGTTCCCACTGGGGCCGGGCTTCTGGCTGGAGGGGCGGCCGGTGATCGTGGACCCGCCGACCCCACGCAAACGGCCTCCGGCCGGGCCGGTCAGTGCGGGCGGGCGCAGGCTCACCGCCTCTGGCTCCTACGCAGTTAAGGACGAGCGGGCCCGGGTGGCGCGTGCCTCGCGGATCTGGGTGGAGGGCAAGCACGATGCCGAGTTGGTGGAGAAGGTGTGGGGCGACGACCTGCGCCATGAGGGCGTGGTGGTGCTCATGCTCGACGGCGTGGACAACCTTGAAGAGGTCATGGCCGATTTCAAGCCCTCACCGCAGCGGCGGGCCGGGGTGCTCGTGGACCATTTGGTGCCCGGGTCGAAGGAGTCGCGTGTCGCCGAGCGGGTGCGCGCCATGCCCGGCGGGGAGCACGTGCTGATACTGGGCCACCCGTATGTGGACGTGTGGCAGGCGGTTCGCCCCGAACGGGTGGGGCTGCGGGCCTGGCCGGAGATTCCGCGCGGAACCGACATTAAGCACGGCACCCTGGAGGCGCTGGGGTGGCCGCACGCCGACCAGGCCGATATCGCCCACGGCTGGCAGCGGATCCTGGCCACGGTGCGCTCTTATAAGGACCTGGAGCCGAGCCTGCTGGGCCGCATGGAGGAGCTCATCGACTTCGTCACGGCGCCGGGCACGCGCTGAGCGGCCGGGACCGCGCCGGCCGGCCGGGAGCACGCTGTCCAACCGGGCACGCGCTGAGCGGCCGGGCGCACGAGCGACGCACGAGCGGCGCACGACCCTCCGACTCACAGCCGACACACACGATGACCTTCCCCTTCCCCCAGGCCACCCTCACAGGATCGTCCCGACAGCCCTCAGGGGCCGGCGCCGTCGAGGCGACCGGCGCAGCCAGCTGCAACCGCCAGGGCACACGCGAAGGGAACACCAAGCACATCATGAACGTCTCGCGCCGACTCGTCCTCCAGACCATCCCCCTCGCCGCCGTCCTCGGCGGCCTGGCCGCCTGCGGCTCCTCCACCGACACGACCAGCAGCACCACCGCCACGACCGCCGCCGCGGGCGCTGAGGACCTCACGCCCACCGACCCGTCCCTGGCTCTGGACAGCGCCGCCTGGTCCTACGACGCCGAGGGCGACGTCTACTACCAGATCGGCCTGGCCTACGGCTCCTCGATCCAGGACGCCTCCTACGAGACCCTCTCCGTGTTCCTCCCCGGCGCCTACGTCTCCGCCACGGACAACGGCGACGGCACCTACACGCTCACCCCCGCCGACGGCTCGGTGGGCGCCTACACCTCCGCCACCGCCCCGATCGTCCTGCCGGTCAACACGCCCGGCTACTCGGCGCAGTCGCCTGTGAGCGAGTACTCCTACTCCACCATCCAGCCCTACATGGAGGCCGGACTCATCTACGTCGTCGCCGGCCTGAGGGGCAAGAACTCGACGACGCAGGACGCCGCCGGCAACGCGCCCTGGGGCGTGACCGACCTCAAGGCCGCCGTGCGCTACGTGCGCTACAACGCCGCCTCGCTGCCCGGCGACGCCGAACAGGTGTACGTCTTCGGCCACTCCGGCGGCGGCGCGCAGTCTGCCGTCATGGGCGCCTCGGGCGACAGCGCCCTGTACACGCCCTACCTGACGGCCATCGGGGCCGCCACGACGGACCCGGAGGGCAACGCGCTGTCCGACGCCGTCGCCGGCGCCATGTGCTGGTGCCCCATCACGAGCCTGGACGAGGCCAACGCCGCCTACGAGTGGAACATGGGCCAGTTCGCCTCCAGCGGCACGCGCGCCGAGGGCACGTGGACCGAGGCCTACTCCAAGGACCTGGCGGCGGCCTACGCCCAATGGGTCAACAACGCGGGACTGACCGACGCCGACGGCAA
>NZ_JAUMUL010000082.1 GCF_030530635.1 Actinomyces sp. | reverse complement strand
ATCCCGCTGTTCCAGATCGACATGTGGGAGCACGCCTTCTACCTCGACTACCTCAATGTCAAGGCCGACTACCTGGCGGCCATCTGGCAGGTGGTCAACTGGGAGGATGTCTCTCAGCGCCTGGCGGACGCCGTCGCCCGTACCGAGGGCCTGATTGTGCGCTGAGCAGGCCCGGACCTCAGGGCACGCCGGCAGCATCTAACCGGCAGCATTTAGGACGATGGGGCCGCCCCTGAACCGTACCGGTGGGGCGGCCCCTTTGCGCTGCAGGAGATCGATACTGTCCGCTATATGACCTTCGCGACGTCGACAACGTAAACAGAGGCGGTTGTGCCCCGTGTCGCGTCACCCGGTAGAAGGATGACCACCCGGGAACCGACCGGAGTACCAACCAGACCCCCGATTGTCGTGTCTTTAGAGACGACCGTGAGCTGGGGTTGGTTCACCTCCCAGGACGATTGCAGGGAGTCGTTGTCACCCCAGTTGACTAAGGCCACCTCCAGCACCACCTGGTCGCCCTCGGCCACCTCGTCGCCGGTGCCGCGGGCCAGCACGATCGTCTCCTGCTCGGCGGGCTCGGCCGCCCCGTCGGCCACAGCGATGCTGGCTGCAGCGCCCAGATCACCGCTGACGGTAACACCGCGATCCGCCAGAGTCTGCTGCGCCGCAGCATCCAGAACCGCGTCCTTACTGGCCATCGCCGCTTCCTCGGCGGTGATCACCTGCTCGACCTCGACGATGAAAACCAGGGTGCCGGACGGAGAGTCCGGTGATGCGGCCGGCTGACCGTATGCCAGCTCGGCGGGAATGGAGAGCAGCAGCCGATCCCCGGCGCGGTGCCCTGCCAGGCCGCAGCGCCAACCGGAGATGACCCCCTGCAGGCTGAACGGCGTCGCCTCTCCACGGGCGTATGAGGAGTCGAAGGTCTCCGTGGCGCCCCATTCCCAGCCGGCGTAGTTGGCGACGACGATCGAGTCCTCCGTCACCTCACCGCCGTCACCGGATGCCAAGGTTTTGACGGTCAGGTTGGCCGGTGCGTCGCCCCCACCCCAGGAAACGGTCGGCTCGGCCCCGGCATCACCGCTCACAGTGGGCAGCGAGTCGGCATCGTCATCGATAGTCAGGGTGGAGCAGTCTACGCCGCTCAATGGGGCAATGGTGGCTTCAGCCGACGCGGAGGCGCTGGCGTCTCCGGAGGAATCGGTGCAGCCCACCAGGGCCAGGCAGGCCGTCAGGGCCAGTGCGGGCAGTACGGTTACGGCACGGCGCAATTGAGTTCTCCTCGGGTGGATGCGAATGGCGACGGGGTGCTGCGCGGACGTGCGTCCGCCACGCCACCCCGGCGCATGACAGTACCGGAACCCGCGAGGGGCCGGTTGCACGTGGGACTCGGGCGGTGCGGACTCAGTGGAAGGACTCGCCGCAGGCGCAGGTCCCGACGGCGTTGGGGTTGTCGATGGTGAATCCCTGCTTCTCGATCGTGTCGGAGAAGTCAATGGTGGCGCCATTGAGGTAGGGCACGCTCATGCGGTCCACCACCACCTCCACAGACGCCAGCTCGGCGTCGCCAGTGGTGAAGGCGCGGACGGCATCGCCGTCGAGGATGCGCTCATCGAAGTAGAGCTGGTAGACGAGTCCGGAGCAGCCCCCCGGCTGCACGGCCAGGCGCAGGCGCAAGTCGTCACGGCCCTCCTGTACCAGTAGGCCGGCGACCTTGGCGGCGGCGGCCTCGGTCAGCAGTACCTCATGGGTGGGGGCGTCGGTACGGGTCTCGTTGGAAGCGTCGGTCAGGGTGGTCTGAGCCATGTCTGTCTCCTCCTAAGGGGTGCCTTGCACCGGGGCGAACACGCCGACGGTCCGAGATGTTCCCCTTCACCCTACGTCGTGTCGCATAGTGGATGGGAACACCCGCGCGAGTGATGGCACTCACCGTCACCGGTGCGTCATGCGAGCGTGACCAACTCCAGGTAGTCCTCACTCCAAAGGTCCTCGTCCCCGTCGGGCAGCAGCAGCACCCGGTCGGGGTCCAATGCCTTGACGGCGCCCTCGTCGTGGGTGACCAGTACCACGGCTCCGGCGAAGGTGTTCAGGGCGTGCAGGATCTCCTCCCGACTGGCAGGATCGAGGTTGTTGGTCGGCTCGTCCAGCAGCAGCACGTTGGCGCTGGAGACCACCAGCAGGGCGAGCGCCAGCCGGGTCTTCTCGCCACCCGACAGCACGCGGGCGGGCTTGTCGGCATCGGCTCCGGAGAACAGGAAGGACCCCAGCACGCTGCGCACCTCGGTGTCGCCCAGGCCGGGGGCGGCACTGCGCAGGTTCTCCACCACGGTGCGCTCGTCGTCGATGGTCTCGTGCTCCTGCGCGTAGTAGCCGAGTTTCAGCCCGGTACCTGCCACGACCCTCCCGGAGTCCGGCTCCTCAATGCCGGACAGCAGCCGCAGGAGCGTGGTCTTGCCAGCGCCATTGAGACCGAGAACCACCACGCGGCTGCCGCGGTCGATGGCCAGGTCGACTCCGGCGAACACCTCCAGCGATCCGTAGGCCTTGGACAGCCCGGCGGCACGCAGCGGCACCTTGCCGCACGGGGCCGGATCGGGGAAGCGCAGGTGCGCCACCCTCTCCTGGGCACGTTCGACATCCAAGCCCTCCATGAGCCTGTCCGCGCGCTTGAGCATCTGTTGGGCGGCCACGGCCTTGGTGGCCTTGGCCCGCATCTTCTCCCCCTGGGCACGCAGCGCCGTCGCCTTCTTCTCGGCGTTGGCTCGCTCACGACGACGTCGATTCTCATCGTCGGCGCGCTGCTTGAGGTAGGCGTCCCAGCCCAGATGGTAGACGTCCAGAACCCCGCGGCCGGCGTCCAGGTACATGATCCGGTTGACCGTGTCGCGCAGCAGCTCCACATCGTGGCTGATGACGATGAAGCCGCCGGAGTAGCTGCGCAGGTGGTCGCGCAGCCACAGGATGGAGTCGTGGTCCAAGTGGTTGGTGGGCTCGTCCAGTAGCAGCGTGTCCGGCCGCTGAAAAAGCACCCGGGCCAGTTCGACGCGGCGACGCTGCCCGCCGGAGAGGGTGCCGATGGGCTGGTCGAGCACCCGGTCGGGCAACCCTAGGGAGGCGCAGATCCGGGCGGCCTCGCTGGCGGCGGCATAGCCGCCGGCCATGGTGAACTCGTGATCGAGCCGGGTGTAGCGGTCCAGGGCCTTGGCCTGAGCATTCCCCTGGGTGGTGGCGATCTTCTGCTCGGCCCGGCGGATGCGAGCCAGGAGCGCATCTATGCCGCGGGCGGACAGGACCCGGTCGCGGGTGATCTCGTGCAAGTCGCCGACGCGGGTGTCCTGAGGGAGGTAGCCGACCGAGCCGTTGCAGGTGATCAGGCCCTCGTGCTCGACCGCCTCCAGCCCGTGGCGCTCATCGGCGTCGGCGACCGCCTGGCTGGTGCCCTGCGCCACCGAGGCGGCTGCCAAGAGCTTGGTCATGGTCGTCTTACCGGCGCCGTTGCGCCCGACCAGCCCGATGCGCATCCCCCTGTCCACCCGGAAGGAGGCGCCGGCCACGAGTTGCCGGGCACCGATGCGCATGCTCAGGTCCTGGACGTTGATCACGGTGCGCATCGTACGGGTATCCGGGCCCGGGCCCGTCCGCGCTGGGCGGCGGCCGCCCCGGTTGTCCGTCACATCACCCCGACTCAGGATGCCCGGATCACCTGCCCGGCGGGCTCAGTCCCACCATAGCCAGGCGCCCAGTGGCCCGTGGGTCCAGTGGCGGCGCAGCGGTTTGAACTCGTCGGGGCCGCAGTGGGCATCCAAGTCGTAGCGCTCGGCCACGCGCTCCCAAACCTGCTGCAGGCCAAGAGCGATCAGTGCCTCCAACTCCTCGACATCACCGGGGTCGCGATCGGCGTAGTAGGCGTGCTCGTCATCGTAATCGTCCGGGTCGTCGTCCTCGCCGACTATCGCTTCGACGAGTGCCTCGAGCAGGTCGGGATCCTCGATCCATATGCCTTCCACACTCACGCGCTCGTCGTGGCGCTGCGGGCCGATTCCGTAGCCGGACAGGCGCACCCGACCATTCGCGCGCACGCAGGCGCGCAACGCCGCACCGAGGGTGGGGCCGAGGTTCTGCCGGTCGCCCAGCTGCTCAGCGGGCAGCACCTCCAGCAGCCGTCGGGCCGTGGCCGGCCCCAAGTCGTGGAAGGGCGTGTAGTTCTCCTCCGGGGTGCCGTCGGCGGTGATGATGCCGGCCGGGGCGAAGCCGAACTGTGCCGGAATCACGGTGGAGCGTAGGTCGTCGCGGCAGTCGGCCAGCGCCTGCCATACGCCGGCGCACACGGTCCAGCCGCGGGGCCCGTACAGGCCCGCTTCCTGGTCGGGGTCTTGCACGGGGGCGGGAGCGGGGCGGGACGACGCCGTTTGAATGCCGGTTACGGGTGTGCCGGTGGGGGCGGGTGACAGCGGGGCCATGACGGATCTCCTCGGGTTGGGGCACCGGCACCACGCAGGCCGCTGCGGAAACGTGCAGTGGATCTGGCGACGGCACCGATGCGGTCGGTGCGACGACGTCTTCGCCGTCGCACCTAGCGTGCGCCGCGGCGGGCACCTCCCGCTGGCCGCCTGTGGATGCGGCCCCCGAGAGGGTGCGGCCAAGCACCGCGGTGGATTTCGGCGTGTATTCGGGCTTCGCCCATGGCGGTCATGCGACCGCACGCCCGCCCTGGCAGTGTGCGGCGTGTCGCCTCGCAATACGCGAGCCCGAAAGGGCGTATGTGCAAGATCACCCTTGAGCGCGTTACCCTGACGGGCGGGGTCCTATGCGACCGGGCCCCTCCAACCCAGCCCGCCGGCCCCTCCGCTCGAGGGGACGACGGCCGACGGTAAGGTCAACATGGCAACAACTACATCCGCTCCAGAAGCGATTCTCGAGGCCGTGGGCGGCCCCGAGAACATCGTCAATCTCACCCACTGCGCGACTCGTTTGCGCTTCGAACTCCAGGACGCCTCCGTTGTCGACAAGGCCACGGTGGAGAAGATCCCCGGCGTGATGGGGGCGGTCCCGCAGGCGGGCGACCGCTACCAGATCATCATTGGCGGCGCCGTGCAGGGCGTGTACGACGAAATCATGAACCTGCCCGCCATGAAGGGCGGTGCAGGCTCCAAGTCGGGCCAGTCGGACGCCGACGTCAAGGCCGCCGCCCGCGCCAAGGCCCGTGGCAAGAACGCCTTCGTGGACGCGTTCTTCGAGTACCTGTCCGACTCCTTCCGGCCCCTGCTGCCAGTGCTGCTGGGCACCTCCCTGATCATCGCCGGCGAGGCCGTGGCCGAGGCGCTGGGATTCATTGACACCCGTGCCGACGTCAAACCCGCCTCCCTGGCCTTCGTGGACGCGATGTACCGCTCGGTGTTCTACTTCCTGCCGATCATGGTGGCCTACAACGCCTCCAAGAAGCTGCGGATCGACCCGTGGGTGGGCACCGCCGTCATGGCCGCCCTCATCACGCCGAACTTCATCTACATGAGTGACCCCGAGCTGACGAGCGGCGTCACCTGCACCGTCAACGAGACCCTCGGCACCGACCTGTGTACCGCCACCGTGTTCGGGCTGCCCATGCAGCTGAACGACTACGGCGGCCAGGTGTTCACGCCGTTGATCATGGTGGCGCTCCTGGCACCGCTGTACAAGGGCCTGACCCGGATCATCTCCCCGAACCTGCAGATGGTGTTCGTGCCCTTCCTGTCCTTCGTGATCATGATGCCGATCACGGCCTTCCTCCTGGGCCCGCTGGGCATCTGGCTCGGTACCGCCCTGGGTAGCGCCCTGGCCTGGTTGAACAACACCGCCCCGATCGTCTTCGCCATTATCATCCCGCTGCTGTACCCGTTCCTGGTGCCGCTGGGCCTGCACTGGCCGCTCAACGCGCTGATGCTGGCCAACATCAACTCCCTGGGGTACGACTTCATTCAGGGCCCCATGGGTGCCTGGAACTTCGCCTGCTTCGGCGCCACCGCGGCGGTGCTGGCCATCTCCCTCCGGGAGAACGACAAAGAGATGCGGCAGACCGCCTCCGGTGCGCTGGCGGCCGGTCTGTTCGGCGGCATCGCCGAGCCGAGCCTGTACGGTATCCACCTGCGCTTCAAGCGCATCTACCCGCGCATGCTGGTCGGCTGCGCCGTGGGCGGTCTGATCATCGGCCTGGGCGGCGGTGTCAACGCAAGCACCTTCGCCTTCACCTCGCTGTTGACCATCCCGGTCTTCTCCCCCGTCGCCCTATACGCGATCGGGATCGCCGCGGCCTTCTTCACCTCCTTCATCATCCTGTTCATCTCCGACTACCGCACGGCGGAGGAGAAGGCGGAGGCGCTGGCGGCCGCCGACAGCGTGGTCGAGGCCTCCCCGGAGGAGACCGCCGCCGACCTGGCGCTGGAGGAGGCCGCCAAGGCCCAGACCGAACCCAAGCCGGCCCTGGTCGCAGGCACGGTCACGGAGCTGGTCTCCCCCGTGCGCGGCACGGTGGTGCCGCTCGCCGAGGTGGCCGACCCGGTGTTCTCCGGGGGCGCCGTCGGCCAGGGAGCGGGCATCGAGCCCTCCGAGCAGCAGATCGTGGTCGTCGCCCCGGCTGCCGGCACCGTGGTGGTGGCGCCGGAGTCCGGGCACGCCTACGGCATCAACCTGGACTCGGGTGTGGAGGTGCTCATCCACGTCGGTCTGGACACGGTCGAGATGGAGGGCAAAGGCTTCGAGGTTCTGGTCAAGCAGGGCGACCGGGTCGAGGCGGGCCAGGAGCTGGTACGCGTGGACCGGGCGGCCGTCGAGGCGGCCGGGCACCCGCTGACCACGCCGGTGCTGATCACCAACACCGCGGCCTTCGCCTCCGTGGAGGCGATCGCGACCGGCGAGGTGGCCCCGGGCGATCCGCTGCTGCGCATCAACGCCTGATCGCACACGAGCCGACAACACCGATCGTCCGCCCCGTCCAAACGCCGGTGGTGGTAGGCCCACATTTTGATTTGAGGGGGCCTACCATCACCGACAACATAGCCCATAAGACGCCCAGGGGCTCGGCAAAGTCGGTGGCTGGGCAGGGATTGCTGGGAATCAGATAGCCGTTGGCCGGTCTTCGCGTCATAACTCTGCTGGCCGACGCAATCGCAGAGCCGAGTTGCAGCCAGAGAGTATGACGTTGATGACCAGGTTCCGTGATGTGGCCATCGCCTGGGGCGGTCGATTCTTTTGTCGCCGCGTAAATCTGCTTATGCAGCAACGACTATGACGAGCACCTGCCTTCAGTCTGCTCAGGCAGTATCCGGAGGGTTATTCATGGGGGTGTGGGGATTGTCGACACGCGTGTGTGGTGGGTGAGGGTTGGGACGGCCTGCTCCTGAGACGCTTTGGGTGTCATAGTCCAAACTTCTCGGAAAGCAGGCCGCCACCATGAACGCTAGCACGAAGCTCGACCGCCACCAACTCACCGACCTGTGCGCCGCCCTGCGCGAGCACGGTGACCTGCCCAAGGCGGGATCCCGGGTGCTGGGCCTGCACCAGCGGGTCAAGCTCACGGTCATGGCGCTGCGACACAACCTCACCCAGCAGGTCCTGGCCGAGACCTTCGACATCTCCCAGCCCACCGCCTGCCGGAACATCAGCGCCTACACCAGCCTCATCGCCCGCGCCCTGGCACACAGCGTGCCCACGGTGGATGACCTGGACCCCACCCAAACCCTGATCATTGATGGCACCGTACTGAAGACCTGGGACTGGAAGGGGGGTGCCTGGCCTCTTCTCGGGCAAGTACCGCACCACCGGGCTGAACGTGCAGGTCGCCTGCACCCCCACCGGCGCCCTGGTGTGGGTCTCGGACCCGCTGCCCGCCTCCGTGCACGACGCCACCGCCCTGAGAGCGTCGGGACTGCTCGAGGTACCAGCCGAGGACCTGCCGCCCGGGCAGGACGCTCCCCGGCATATCGGGGACAAGGGCTACACCGGGCTGGGCATGACCACCCCCATCAAGAAGCTGCCCGGGCTGGCGCTGCACGAGGCCGACAAGGCCTTCAACACCAGCGTCAACCGCATCCGCTACGTCGTCGAGAGAGCCATCGCCAACCTCAAGACCTCGTGCGTCCTACACACCGGCTACCGCCGACCCATACAAACCTTCCCAACAACCATCACCGCCACACTCGCACTCACCTTCACATACACCCCATGAATAACCCTCCGGGGCCTCATTCAACAACCAACAACGCTGACAGCAAACCGCCAGCACCGGTCAGGCCACCTCTGGAACTGACCTGCTCAAACAAACCATCCAGCGCTCCGGAGACGGCCACATCACGCACGCCCTGAGAGGCTTCAGACAAGGCAGTCTTCTATTCTCGTCAGTCGCACTCATGCCCAAAAGGTCCCCTCAATCAGGGCATACACAGACAAGTAAACATGCTCCTCCAGGCAGTAGCACACCCCGCGGTCGATCACGCGGGCCGGAAACCCCCTGCGAACATCCCCGTCAGACACCGGCACGATACGGCCGTCGTGTTGTATGACGGCATCGCGCCAAGACCTCTCCGCTCTCGGCCTCCATACACGACCCTTCGTCATCAGAAGGTCGCGCTACGTCCCGCGTACGCCCAGACCCCCAGCAATCCGACAGTCGTCCAGAACCCCTGGACAACAACACGCCGCCGCCACAACTAGCGTCGAAGTGCTCAAAAACCTGTCCGGCGCCGAACATCATCGAGGCAATGCAGAAAAGACGCAATGTCAGCATCCGTATGCAGCGCGCTAAGCACCAGCCGAATGCCGGCATCATTGCGCCGCGAAGCCGGATAGCGAAACACCGGGATCAGGAAACCGGCACCCAGAAACTCGCGACGTACATCCTCGGCAACATCGTCACTGCCGATTCGTATATTAATAATATAAGACCGTGATGATGCCGCGGCATAACCCCGCTCAATCAGCGACTCACGCAGATCACGAGCGCGCCGAAGATATTTGTCCATAAGCCGTCTATCTGACGAGATAACATCCGAAGCGGTGAGCGCCGCACCAGCGTTAGCCGGTAATATACTAGACGTGAACGCAGACGTACCTGACAGCCACTCGATGACATCAATAAAGGCCTCCGGACCCGCAATAGCTCCACCTTCCAGGCCGATCGACTTAGACAAGGACACCATCCGAAACGTCACATCCGTCAACGATGCGAAATCATCGTCGAATCCACGCCCCGGCGTGTCATATACCAAATAACCATTGGCGTCGTCAACGTAAGTCAAGGCGCCGTACTCATTGGCGCAGCCGACGATATCACGTATTGGGGCAATCGAACCGTCAACCGAATAAACCGACTCGAACATCACCACCGCCCTACGACCTCTTATGCGCTTTAGGACCGTCTCGAGAGAACCGACATCATTATGCGCGAAACGATATAACCGGTCGGATCCTCGTAGTTTCTCCACCGCCTTCCAGAGACTCCAATGACAATCGCGATCCAAGACAAACACCGTCTTACTCAAATCAAGTTCAACGCCCTCGGCCATCTTGAACAAACCACTCATGGCATGGACGAACCCGATGTTTGCCAAAGCCCCAGAAGCAAACGTGATAGCCGCCGACTTGCCGGTCGACAAAGCTATCTGAGCTTCCAAATCGCGAATCGGGCGTAATTTACCCTGTACTAGTCTGGAACCGCCGGTCGCCAATCCATAGCGTCGAGCGTTGCGGCAAAACGAGTCGACAACTGCAGGGTGCAAGTGCATACCGAGCAAACTGCATCCTGCAAAATTCAGTACTTCGCGATTATCAACACACACCCTTGCTCCCGATCCACCTTCAAGAACCGGAACATCCAGATCAATGCCCGCACCGACCATTTGGGCGACAAATTGCCCGACCGGCCACGAGCCGCCTGCCGGAACGCGCGAAGACGTTAGGCTGTCATCCATCACCGAAAACTCCTTCTAGTCCACATTTCTGTCACCCAGCCACGCCGCCGAACACGTCGCGTCCGTATGTGAAACAGTAGAATCTGAAACCTTCATATGTCTTCGACAATCTCTCAATCAGCAACCAAGCTAAACCGCTCTGAGCATCGGCGACGCAACTCACAGCTGGCATCAGAGCGGTCGCACCGACAGTGAAAACAGGTACTAAGGCCTTCGCTACATGTGCCCGAGTCATTAGATGTCGTCACCCCCCACACGCAATAATACCGCAAACGCACCAGTCATGGAACGAATCGCGCCCCCATACACCAGCGAGACACCGGTTACACTCATGCATTGCCACTCCACATGGGCCCTAAGGCTCAGTCGACCCCGTTACACGCGCCCCGCACCGCAATGCCACAGCTCATTCCCCGATACCCCGTCCCGCTCTGCAGGCCGACTTCAACTCGGCGCTTGCTGATTCTCAGTTATACGACAGGGCCGCCTTTGAGCGTCACCGGAAGACAATCGCCCAAGCTGATCATTACCGCACATATCCGCATGCAGTTCGATTGTGCGCCCCAGTCGCACACTCGCAATTCTAAAGAACCTGGGCCCCTGAATCTCAGCTTTCTTGCCTACCAATCAACGCCTAGTTTTCCCGTTGCCTTTCACGGACTTCCCGAGTTACGAACGTCGCCCACCACGACACCACGCCAAGCCACGACTTCCGAAGACCGCTGAACGTGCAGGCAATCACGATACTGGATCAACATCCTAGGGACACGTATCGTGGCCAGCGGACGCTATTCCGATAAGGCGCGCCAAACACCCGTCACCACACCAATTAATTACGAAGCAACATTCGTCATACGGCCATGCGGCACTTGGACTTATAGCGCGTTACTCGCGTGGTTGTACTATATACGGTTCGAAACCGCAATTGAGTCCGTGCTCATGATGACGATGTCCGGCAGATTGTTCGGGACGTGGCGGCAGCCGGTTGACAGGATCTTCCAATTATTCAGAGTGGCGATGACGTATTCTAGGAAGGAACGGATGAAGGACACCCGGTGGTTGATCTACTTTACTTACTCACGGCCTGCTTGCCCACAGTTCTTCCCGATTGATGGTCGAGGTGGCGCCCGTGGACGGTGTAGCAAAACGGACCGGCACTGGCAGCGAATCCCAACAGAGTGGCCCGCCTGATTTGTTTCAGCGTTCGTGTCCGGTTTCGGGCTGAGGACTAGACCGCATGGGTAGGGTCTTCGTGACACCTTGAGGAGGGTGCGCGATGAGCAGTGATGCTGACACGACGAGGGGTTGGGGGCGCCGGGCCAA
>NZ_JAUMUL010000009.1 GCF_030530635.1 Actinomyces sp. | reverse complement strand
GTGGGCGCGTGTGTCCCGGCGGCGCTGTAGGCGGTGCGATGGACGGGAGCTGGGGCGTGCGCACTGAACCACGACGGGCCAGGCACGCCGGCCCCTGCGTTCAGGTCAACGTCCGCCCGTCCAGCCCGGCGGTTCGTGCGCCGCGGTCGACGGTTCACCACCTCTCGCAACGGTTCGCGGGGCAGACGCACGCAGCCGGAAGTGGCGAGTCATTGGAGCTACCCGACGAACCGCCACCCAAACACACGAACCACCCACCCCGACACCGCCCCAAGGGCATCCCCGCCAGCCAGACAACGTCCTCTGACCAGCCAAAACGTCCTCGCCAGCCCGAAAACGACCCCACACCCGAACACGACCACCCACATCACAGCCCCAACCCGAACCACCCACACCCCCAAACACGAAGAACCGGGAAGATGCGATGGTGCTGCGCAATGTCAAAGCGTGCCCAGCACGCGGGCGCGCAACGCCAGGGTGGCGGCGCCGGTGGCCCATTCGGCCCGGTCGTGCTCGCGCACTACCACATCGAGCGGAGTCGCGCTGGCGCGGCGTACCGCTGCGACGCCCTGCTGCACCTCGTCCTCGAAGAGGGTGGCGATGGCGGCACGCTCTCCCGCAACCACCACGACCTCGGGCAGGGTGAACGCCGCAACCATGCCCAGCAAGCGCCCCAACCTGCGCGCGTAGGAAGCGCATAGGGCGACGGCGTCGGCGTCACCCGCTGCCGCCAGCTCGACGACGTCCGCTGCCGCCAGCCAGTCGTGGCCGCGCTGCACCCAGCTGCGCTCGATCGCCTCATTGGTCAGGCATTCCATCGCCGCGGCGGCGCTGGCCGGACGACCGCCGTCGGGCACTGGCACCGTGCCCAGCAGACCCATCTCGGCGTCGGCGTTGGTCACGACCTGCCGGTCTACGACCAGTCCATGGCCGACACCGGCACCCACCGTGAGCAGGCTGAAGCGGCTGCGATCTCGCCCGACTCCGAACCAGGCTTCCCGCAGGGTCAGCGCCGTCAGGTCATTGCCGACGATGGTGGGTGTGCCCAGACGGGCCTCAATGAAGTCCGCCAGCGGTATCCGGCGCCAGCCGTAGAAGACCGCCTCGTCGACAATGCGCCCATCGCGTGCCGTGCCTCCGAGGCTCACGCCCAGGCAGGATGGCGCCGGCGCGTCCGGTGTGGTGGCGGCCAACTCGGTCAGGGTGGCCGTAAGTTCGCCGATGATCTCGGCGGGTGAGTGACTCGGGAGTTGACGCCGTGCTGTGGCGAGCACGCCCAGGCGAAGATCGGTCAGGACTGCTGTAAGGAGGTTGGTGGACAGGGTCACTCCGACGATGGATTCGGCGTCTGCGCGCACCTCCAGTGGTGACTGCGGTCTGCCGGTGTCGGCGACCTGCTGGGTGTGCACGGTGAGCAGGCCCGCCTCCACCAGCGGCGTCGTCAGCCGCGTGACAGACCCCGGGGAAATACCGACGATACGCATAATGTCCGGGCGCAACAGTCTCCCGTGGCGCAGCAGGGCGAGTACGATCTCCCGCTGCGTGTCGCTGAGGTCGGCCCACGGTGATTCGAGTGATTCGATCCCGGCCGGGGCGTCCGAGTCGGTCATGGGTACATCATGCCCGACCCGGAGTCGATACTCGCGGACGGCGGGCTTGCGCCAGGGTTTATTCTGATACAGAATAATCTGTGTTGCCGCCGACCGGCGGCACTTCCACCCCAACCTCAGCAAGGATGCACGGAGGTACCCATGAGAGCACTGAGCAGGCGCTCCTTCCTCGCCGGCACGGCGACGGCGGCGGCGCTCGCGGCCACGGGCGGAACCCTTGCCGGCTGCTCGTCCGGAGACGGCAAGGTTCACCTGGAGCTGTTCCAGTTCAAGAGCGAGGCCATCACCCTGTTCGACCAGATCTGTGAGGACTTCAATGCCGCCAACCCGGACATAGTCGTCACCCAGAACTTCCAGGCCGACAACATCACCTCGCTGCGCGCCCGCCTAGTCAAGGGCGACACCCCGGACCTGATCACCATCAACGGCGACTACAACTACGGGGCGCTGGCCGATACCGGCATCTTCTACGACTTCAACCGCACCGACCTGCTCGACGGCGTCAACCCGTCCATCGCCTCCATTCTCGACACGCTCGGCACCGGTGGGGAGGGTCAGACCAACGGCGTCGCCTTCGCCGACAACGGCTCGGGCATCATCTACAACAAGGACGTCTTCGACTCCGCCGGCCTCGAGCCACCGACCACCTGGGCCGAGTTGATTGAGATCTGCGACGAACTCACCGCCCAGGGAATCGACCCCTTCTACTGGGCCATAAAGGACAACTGGACCGGAGCGCCCGCCTTCTCCTCGCTGTCCGGCTCCTTCCTCACCGATGGCGTCGCCGCCTGGTACGACCAACGTCGGGATCTCGACTCCGGCACCTCCTTCGCTGAACTGACCCCGGTGTTCGAGAAGATGTACCAGGCGGTCCAGTACGGAAACGCCGACAAGGCCGCCCTGGGCTACAACGACGGCAATCAGGGATTCGCCCAGGGCAAGGCCGCCATGTACTGGCACGGCACCTACGCCATTCCCGCGATCCGCTCCTATAACCCTGACATCAACCTGGGCACCTTCGCCACCCCCGCGGACGATCCGGCGGACACCAAAGTGGTTTCCGGCGTCGACGTGGCCCTGACCATGGGTGAGAGCCCCGCTCATCTGGAGGAAAACCTGCGCTTCTTCCAGTACCTGATGGATGAGGCGAATATGACCGCCTACTGCGATGAGCAGGTCGCTTACCCGACCCTGACCACGCTGTCCGCCCAGGATCCCGCACTGGAGGGGCTCCAGTCCTACTTCGACGCCGAGCGTGTGGCCACCTACTCCGACCACAACTTCCCGCCGGCGATCACCCTGAACGCCTATATGCAGCAGTACCTGTTCAACGGCGACCTGAACCAGCTCATATCCACGCTGGACGCACAGTGGAACAAGGTCGTCCGCCGCATCAACGAGACGGCCTGAGGCAGGAGGACCGGAATACCATGACTACGCGAACCGCAACATCGGTATCAGTCGCTGACCCGCAGGCCGCTCCCCGCACAATCCCGGACAACAAGGCCAAGAAGGTTGATCCGGCCTTCATCTGGATGCTCGTCCCGGCGGCACTCGTCTTCACCGTGCTGCTCACAATCCCGCTGCTGACAGGTGTCTTCTACACCTTCACCAACTTCAAGGGATATGGAGACTGGCACTTCGTCGGACTCACGAACTACAAGAATCTGTTCACCGACGACATCATCTGGGGCTCGTACCTGTTCACCTTCAAGTATGCAATCGTCGCCTCCATCCTGACCAACATCATCGCCCTGGGACTGGCGCTCATACTGAACTCGAAGATGAAGGCACGCACCTTCTTCCGGGGGGTGTTCTTCGTGCCCTACATCCTGCCGGTGCTGGTAGTCTCCTACATCTTCAGCTACCTGTTCACCAACAACCTGCCGCAGATCGGTCAGGCGCTCGGCTTGGAGTGGTTGAGCACCTCCCTGCTTGCCAACGAGGACCTGGCCTGGCTGGCCATCGTTGTTGTCGGCGTATGGCAGTCGGTCGCCTACAACACGATCATCTACCTGGCCGGCCTGCAGACCGTGCCCGAGGAGATCTACGAGGCATCTGCCATCGATGGCGCCGGCCCGGTGCGGCGGCTGTGGTCCATGACCCTGCCGCTGATCATCCCCTACCTGGGTATCAACATGGTGCTGTCCTTCAAGGGATTCCTCGGGGTCTTCGACCAGATCGTCGCCCTGACCTCCGGCGGCCCGGGCACCGCCACCCAGTCCATCTCCTACCTGATCTTCAAGAACGGCTTCCAGGGCGGCGAGTACGCCTACCAGACGGCGAATGGCGTCATCTACTTCCTCATCGTGGTGGCGCTGTCCTTCGCCCAGCTCCGCTTCACCCAGAGCCAGGAAAGGGTCTGATCCGCCATGACTGCCGCAACCGTCGAACGTGCCAACAACGGCTCCGCTGAGAGTCGCTTGGGCCAGGCGGACCCGGAGGTGTACCGGGTCCGACGCGGCTCCAAGGGAGTCTTCGGCCGCACCAACTGGTGGACCACGCTGCTCGCCATCGTGTTCAGCCTGACCGTGCTGGTGCCGCTGTACTTCACCGTGGTCACCGCATTCAAAACACCTGAGGAGCTGGCCACCTCCGGTTGGGCGTTGCCCCGTTCTTGGAGTCTGGACAACTTCGCGACCGCCTGGGAGATGACCTCCTACCCCAGGCGCGTGTTGACGTCGTCTATCATCACCGTCGGCGCCACCGTCTTCACACTGCTGTCCAACTCGATGGTGGCCTATGCGCTGGGGCGTAACATGCACCGCCCCTGGTTCCGTCGCCTGTACTACTACTTCGTGGCGGCCCTGTTCGTGCCCTTCCCGATCATCATGCTGCCGGTGGTCAAGGAGACCGCCCTGCTGCACCTGGACAACGAGGCCGGCCTGATCCTGCTGTACGTGGTCTACGGCCTGGCCTTCAACATCCTGATGTACACCTCCTTCATCAAGTCCATCCCGGAGGAGCTGGAGGAGGCAGCGGCCATGGACGGTGCCAGCCGCTGGACGATCTTCTGGAGGATCATCTTCCCGCTGCTGTCGCCCATGAATGCCACGGTCGGGATTCTGACCTGCCTGTGGGCGTGGAATGACTTCCTGCTCCCGCTGGTCATCCTCACCGATCAGTCCAAGGCCACGCTGCCACTGGCCCAGTACGTCTTCCAGGGTCAGTTCAACACGAACTATCCGGTCTCCTTCGCCTCCTACCTGATGGCGATCGCCCCGATGTTCCTGGTCTACGTCCTCGCTCAACGCTGGGTCATCTCCGGCGTCATGCGCGGCAGCCAGAAGTGAGTCGCCCTTCCGGTCGGGGCGAGTTCGCCCCGACCGGAAGGTTTACCGCTCCACCACTTTGACGTAGGCTCATTTCGACACCGCCAGACCGGCACCAGTGACGGATAGGGCCGGTTTAGGCGGTGCTTGGGCGCATACCGTCGTCCCGCGCCCCCAGGCCTCGATACTGTCCAATCCGGGAGGTTCTCGCCATGACGCAGCCGTCGTTCGTTGCCAGCGCCCATCACGTCGGCGAGGAGGCCGACTGGTGGCGGCGCGCCGTCGTCTACCAGATCTACCCGCGCTCCTTCCAGGACACCGACGGCGACGGCTACGGTGACATCCCCGGCATAACCTCGCGCCTGGACCACCTGGACGCCCTCGGTGTAGACGTCGTCTGGCTCAGCCCCGTCTACCGCTCCCCGCAGGACGACAACGGCTATGACATCTCCGACTACGAGGACATCGACCCGATGTTCGGCTCGCTGGCGGACCTTGACGCCCTGATCGCCGGCCTGCATGAGCGAGGCATGCGCCTGGTGATGGACCTGGTGGTCAACCACACCTCCGACGAGCACCCCTGGTTCGCCCAGTCGCGCAGTTCCAGGGACAACCCCAAGCGGGACTGGTACATCTGGCGGCCCGCCCGCGAGATCCCCGGCCTGGAGCCCGGGGCGCCTGGCACCGAACCCACCAACTGGGGGTCATTCTTCTCCGGGCCCGCCTGGCAGTGGGACGAGGCCACGGAGGAGTTCTACCTGCACCTGTTCTCCACCAAGCAACCCGACCTGAACTGGGAGAATCCACAGGTACGCCGTGCCGTCTACGACATGATGGGGCGTTGGCTGGACCGCGGGGTGGACGGCTTCCGCATGGATGTCATCAACCTGATCTCCAAGACCTACCCGCTCGCCGACGGCCCGCGTGCGGACGGCGCCCTGTACGGTGACGGCGCGGCACTGGTCGCCAATGGGCCGCGCGTGCACGAGTTCCTGCACGAGATGAACCAGGAGGTCTTCGCACCCCGCTCCCGCCACATCATCACTGTAGGCGAGACCCCCGGTGTTACCACTGCCGAGGCCTCCCGCTACACCGATCCTGCCCGCGCCGAGGTGGACATGGTCTTCCAGTTCGAGCACGTGGGCCTGACCGACGGTCCCGGAGGCAAGTTCGACCCGCAGCCGCTGGACCTGGTAGCCCTTAAGCACAACCTGGCCGGCTGGCAGTCCGCCCTCGCCCCCGACGTCGACGCCGATGGTCGCGTCACCGGCGAGCGCGGCTGGAACTCCAACTACTGGGACAACCACGACCAGCCGCGAGCCGTGTCCCGCTTCGGCGACGACGACCCCGCCTGGCGGGAGCTCAGTGCCAAGACCCTCGCCTCCATCCTCCACCTGCACCGCGGTACGCCATACGTCTACCAGGGGGAGGAGTTCGGCCAGACCAACACCGTCTTCCACGGCATCGACTCCTACCGGGACCTGGAGTCCATCAACTACTTCCACGAGCGCACTGGCGTCGGTGATGACCCTACCGCCCTGCTGGCCGGCCTGGCCGTCAACTCGCGCGACAACGCCCGCACCCCGGTGCAGTGGGACGCCGGCGCGGGCGCCGGCTTTACGACCGGTACCCCGTGGATCGACGTCGCCCCCAACTATGCGGAGATCAATGCCTCCGCCCAGGTGGATGTGCCCGGAAGCGTCTTCGAGCACTACCGGGCGCTGATCGCCCTGCGCCACCATGACGACGCGGTCGCCCTGGGTACCTTCCGGCTCCTGGATGCCGACGCCGCCGACTCGTGGACGTTGTTGCGCGAGCACGTGGGGGCCGACGGCGAACGCGAGCAGATCCTGCTGATCGCCTCGTGCACGCGTGCCGGCCTGAAGACCGGGCCCGGTTCCGCCCTGCGTGGTCGACTGGCGGCCGAGGGCCTGGACCTGGGGGAGTGGGAGGATGCCGAGCGGGTCCTCATGGCCTCCCTGCCGGTCGATGCGGCCCTGGGCGTGCCCGACCTGGACGGCTGGGACTCCGTGATTCTGCGCCGTCGGATCTGAGAACTGTCCGAATCCGGGACAAACGATCCAGTCTTGCCGATCTCCGGTCTCGGGATCGTTGGAATCATGCGGTTTCTGGATTCGGTCCGGGTCTCACCGGCGGCGTTTGTCCCGAATCCGGACAGTGAACCCGCTTACGGAGCGTTCCCGTGGGCGGGGATCGGCGTCCGACTCAGCCACCACACGAGCAGTGCGGCCGCGGCCAGCTGGGCGGAGGTGATGAGCACGGTGGGCGCATCGGGCGCGGCCCAGGACTCTTCCCGCGGAGCCAGTGCGTCGAGGAACACTCCGACCACATTCGAGCCCATGTGCATACCCAGGGCGAAGAGCAAGGACCGCAGTCGTACCACCGACCAGCCGGCTACCAGACCGAAGACCAGCTTGTCAGGAACCTCGACCGCGTATGCCGATGCGGTCAGCCCGGAATCCAGCCAGGTGGGCAGGTGCCAGGCCACGAAGGCCAGGGCGGTGGCGGATACGGCAAATGGCGCGCCCCAGCGCCGGAGTAGCGAGTCCAGAAGGACGCGGCGCAGGGCAACCTCCTCGGGAATCGCATTCAGGCAGCAGCCGACAAGCACCGCCATGCCGACGGCGCTCAATAGCTGGGCCGGTGTGGCAGCGGTGACGGCTTTCATATAGCCGGGCTCCTCCTGCGCGCGCAGGAGGAGCCCACCAATGACCGGTGCGGCGGCGCCGACCGCGAGCAGGGCCCACGTTCTCGATCTCTCTTCCGAGTACATGAGATCGCGCCACGGTCGCTGCTCCGCCAGACGCCAGTAGCACAGTGCACACAGGTAGAAGGCCAGGAGCAGCAACCGCCACGGGCCTCCGCTCAGCGCCAAGAGGATGGCCGTCACGGGGGCGGCAATGAGCAGGGTAAGTAGGAGAATGGTGGCTTGCGGGCGAGTGGACATGGTGAGGACTCTCGGTTCAGGAGTTTGCTGGGCCTCCCCGGCGTCGAGGGCGAATGCGCCTGCCCGGGCCCAGAGGCGACGTCAGCCACCAGCAGCATACGGAGACCGCCGCCATCAGGGCCAGCACCCACAGCGGCCCGCGGGCGAGCTCCCACACGAACACCGTGCCGAACACGGGTGCTCGTTGCGTGAGCGACAGTACGGTGCCGCCGCCCACGAGTGCCAGGACCGGGATACTTGCCTGCCAGCCGGCCAGGTTCGCGGCGACCGCGATGGCCGCGCCCGCGCTGCCACCCAGCGCGAAGGACGGAGCCAGCAGCCCGCCGGTGGCGCCGGCGCCCAGCGTCAGGCCCGTCAGCAGCGGCTTGAGCGCGACGACGCCGGCCAGCGTCGCCAGTGCGGCGAGGCTCACCGGAGCCAGAAGCGCCGCCTCCAGGGCGTCGCTGCCGTTGCCCGGCAGCACCGGCAGCCACAGGGATGCTGTACCAGTGAGCAGGCCCGCAGTACCGATGCCGAGAGGCAGCGCCCATGTGTCCGGCAGTCGGTGGTCTGCCAGCCGTCTCCACAGCGTACGGGCGCTTACGCCCAATAGCGCGGCGGCGCCCGCCACCGGCAGTGCGACCACCAGCGTGGCAACGTCAGGTGCGTCGATGTACACCGCGAAGGTGGGTTTTCCGCCCGATTGCAGCCAGGAGGTGACCGTGGCGACCAGGCTCACGGGCACGGCCAGCCACACGCCGCGGCGTCGCATGCCGGCGAGCATGGTGATCTCGACGGCGAAGGCGGCCCCGCCCAGGGGCGCGTTGTACATGGCCGCCAGGCCCGCTCCGGCCGCAGCGGCGATCAGGGTGCGGGCTGTGCGCGGCTCCAGGTGGAACCAGTAGGAGATCCGGGCGGCGACGGCTCCGGCCATGAGCCGGGGCGCGCCCTCACGGCCCACCGAGTTGCCGGCGCCCACCGTAAGCACCTGAAGCACGCCATCGGCGAAGGGACGCAGCAGACCCATACGGCGGCTGGTGCAGCCAGAAACATCCCTGACCGCCGCCTCCACTCCGGTGACACCGCCGGTGCGCCGCTCCCACCACCACAGGCCGCCCGCCAGCAGCCCGCCCACGGCCGGGGCGAGCACCCGGCGCCAGGGTGCGGCCGCCTGCACCCGCTGCGGCAGCGTCCCGGAGGCCACGCCGTAGAAGAGCCACTCGAAAACCTCCAGTAGAAGGGCCATTACCATGCCGATCAGCCCCGCGGCGATCCCCGCCAGGACCGCGGCGGCGCTCAGGCGCATGAATCTTCGCAGGGATGATCTGGCTGGGATGGAAGGTGAAGCGGAGACCACCGGACGAGCCTATCGGTTCAGTGACAGCCGCCCGGGCCGCGAAATATGGTCATTGACAGCTGCCGACTCGGCGTCGCGATGTCAGGAGCACCACGGTGAACCCGGTGCGCTGCGTGGAGGTTCCGGGTGAGTCACTTGCCGGCCCCCGCGGTGATTCCCCGTACCAGAGAGCTTTGCAGCAGTAGGTAGACGATCAGGCTCGGCACCAGCGCCAGCACGGAGCCCGCCGCGAGCAGACCCGTGGACCCCGATGGATCGTCCCGCAGCAGTGCGATGGCAACGGTAATGGTGTACGAGCCCGGGCCGTTCGAGGCGATCAACGGGAGCAGGTACTGGTTCCAGATCATAATGAAACCGAAGATGGTGATGACGCCCAGGGCGGGCTTGCACATCGGCAGAACGATCCTGCCCAGCACGCCGATCTCACCGAGGCCGTCGAGTCTGGCCGCCTCGCAGATCTCCTCGGGGATGTCCCGCATGAACTCGGTCATCACCATGATCGAGAAACCCCAGATGCCCACAGGGAGGATGATTGCGAAGACCGTGCCCTTAAGATTGATCCCCAGCAACGGCAGATCGCCCAAGACTATGGACAGCGGAACCGCGATCACCTCCTCCGGCAGCATCATGGTCATGAGGAACAGCAGCATCACCAATGCCTGCCCACGGAACTTGCGTCGTGATAGGGCGTATCCGGCGAGTACCGACGCCGTCATCTGCAGCAGCAGTCCACCGCCGGCGATGACCAAGGAGTTGCGCAGATAAGTGAATAGATTCCACTCGCCTGCTGCACGGAAGTTGTCCAGCGTCGGGTCTGTCGGCAGCACAGCCAGCTGGGTCGGGTCGGAGGTATGGCTGAAGGCACTGGATATGACCGTGAGGAACGGGACGCCGAAGACGGCCAACAGCACCGCGGCGATCACCAGCCTGATCAGCCTGGAGCTCGCCGCCCCGGTCCATCCGAGTGCCGAGTCGAAGCGGCTCGGGGCGAGCCTGCCCATGCCGTTCATGATTCCCTCCTGCGCGCGGCCAACCAGCGGACGATGATCGTGAGGGTGAGGGTCGTTGCCAATAGCAGCATGGAAGCGGCACTGGCAACGCCCACGTCACTGCGATCGAATCCCTGTGTGTACACCTGCGTCATCCAGGTGGTGGTCGAGTTTGCGGGACCACCGCCCGTCAGCACGTAAACCTCGGTGAAGATGCCCAGTGCGCGAATCGCGGCGAGCGTCAGGACGATGATCATCGAACTGCGCAGGCTGGGGATCACGATGCTCCACAGGCGCCGCCACCGCCCGGCGCCGTCGACCGCCGCGGCCTCATAGAGGTTCCTGTCGATACCCGCCAGACCAGCAAGGAAGATCACCATGTTGTACGGGGCTCCCGACCAGATGCCCACCGCGGCCACCGACATCAGCGCCGTACTCGGGCTGTCCAGGAAAGTGGAGGGTCCGAGGTGGAACCAGCCCAGAATGGTGTTGAGAAAACCGCCGGCATCCGGGAAGTAGATGATGCGCCAGATCTCGCCGATAACCGCCGTGGCGGTGACTACGGGCAGGACCACGACGGTTCGCGTGAGCCACAATCCGATACCCGAGCCCTCCAGAACGAGTGCGAGTAGCAGGCCGCCGATGACGCTTCCTGCGGTCTGTACGCAGGCGAGAATGACGGTGTGGCCCAGGGCGGCGGTGAATCCGGAAGAGGTGAGCACCTTGGCGTAGTTGTCCAGACCTACCCAGGTGTTGCCGAGGTATGGGGTCACCTTGTGAAAGCTGTAGTAGATGCCCTCCGCCAGCGGGATGAACTTGAACATGACTGCCAGCAGCAGTGCCGGTACCAGCAGCAGCCACATGGTGACGGTAGTGGCCCGCGGAAAAGGCAGCTTCTTTCGCACGCGCGGCCCAGCGTTGCGTGAATTGGTCACAACAGCCCCAGTTCGTCGAAGACGTCTTCCAGCTCGGTCTTGAGATTCTCGAGCTCGGGCGTCGGGTCCTGTTCCGGACTTGAGACGATGGTGTTGAGTGATTCGGCGATGACCTGTTTGATGGCCGATGCGTCCGCGACAGCGGGGAACACCTGGGAGGAGTCGGCGAGGCTGTCCTGGACAACACCCCAGCGATCATCCTCGTAGATCGTGGCCGCATCCATGTCGGAACGGACCGGAACCCTCACGACCGGCTGCTTGCTGTTGGTCATGCAGGTGGTCTGCCCCTCCTCGGAAATGAACCAGGAGATGACCTTGTTGACGGCGTCCAGCTTCTCGGTGCCGGCCGAGACATAGATGTTCTCGCCTTCGGCCAGGACCGTGCCGCCGTGCGGGCCGGTGGGCGCCGACGAGACCACGTAGAGGTCCTTTCCGGGGGCCTCGTCCATGGCGGAGAACTGGTATGGGCCGGTCAGCGTGTGCCCCACCTTTCCTTCTGCGAAGAAGGGAGTGGATACGGAGGTGTCTGCGGTTAGTGCTCCGGGCTGAACGCGCCCGCCGACGGCGAACAGGTCCTGAATCCATTGCACGGCCGCTACCGTCGCCGCGGACGTCGTGTCCACCGAGAAGGTGCCGTTGCCGTTATCCGTCCACAATGAGCCGCCGCCCTGCCAGATGTAGCTCATCGCCCAGCGGGCGAGATATCCGTTCTTGGCGGTTCCGGCCACATTGGTGCCGTAGGTGTTCGCGCTGCCGTCGCCGTCGGGATCCTGCGCGGCGACGGCGTCAAGGAAGGCGACGTATTCCTCCCAGGTAGTCGGGACCGACAGGCCCAGTTTCTCCAACCAGTCGGAGCGGAAGCAGTCGACCATCGTCTGCCGGGAGTAGGGCACGGCGTATACTCCGCCGTCGATCTGAGTCTCGGCCCAGCGGGCGTCGTCGATGGCGGATGCTTCGGCGTAATCGTCGCGAACGACCTCGCGCAAGAGGCCCTGGCGCTGGTAGGTGCCCAGTAGGACGTCGTCATTGATCCACAGGTCCGGCAGATGCTTGGACTGGGCCCGGCTCTGCAGCTCCTGTCCGAAGTTGTCGACCGTGGAGAAGCTGACAGTGATGCCGGTCGCCTGCTCGAGTGTGGGGATGATCTCCGCATAGGCGTCGGCGGTGGTGGCACCGCCGCGTGCCCACATCTCGATGCTGTTGGCGTCGGAAGCACTGCCGGACGGTCCCGAGCCTGAGGATCCGCAGGCCGTGAGCATGCCCGAGGCGGTGGCTAGGCCGCTGTAGGCGAGCAGGGCGCGGCGCGATGGCCGGAAGAGTTTTGTCGACATTGAAGGCTCCTTTGCAACTCTAACGACGGCGCAGCAGTGCACCTCGTGCATCGCGGTAGTGCAGCGTTGTAGTACCACGATGTACTATGAGTTTACATGCCTGCTCCTTGAATGGAAAGAGACTTAGTGATGCCGCTGTCAACGTCACCCCGGACCATCCGCTTCGCGGCCTCGTGCGGTCCGGGGGCTCCGCCGAGTTCGACCCCGCGTTGCGGCCTATTCGAAGGAGAGGTCAGTACGTATACGGTCCTGGCCCGCGGCCGGGCCGATATCGGCCTCCCCGACCGCCCCGCGATGGCGGGGGAGACGCTTGAAATCGCCTTGTTTCCCCAGTTGCTGTTACAGCGGAACGGAGCGCCCGACCGTGCCTCCACAATGCTGGGCCTAGGAGTGGAGGACGAGCAGGGCGGCTTACTGCACCTGCATGACGACGACGGCCGCGACCTGACCACCACACCGCAGAGCCGGCCCGCCCACCTAGCGGCCACCACGTTGCTCCCCGAGCAGTGGAACCTCTGGCGGATACCGCTGGACGCCCTGCCGTCCGGGACTTCGCTCGCCGCCGTGCGGCTCATTGCCCACACCGACTACGGATCCGGCTGGATTCAGGCGCGTGTCATGGCGGAGGATCCCGGTAAGAACGCTCAAGACGGTGCAGATGTGGTCGCCTGCGTGCGTACGACCCGCGGAACCCACAGCGGGCGGGGCTTCTCGCGGGGCAGCACCTTGCCCGCGGTCTGTCTGCCACACGGCATGAACTTCATAACCCCGGTAACCAATGCCCGCACCCGCCGCTGGCTCTATCGGTGGCACGGCGACCCGGCTCCCCGCCTGGAGGCGGTGGCACTCAGCCATCAGCCCAGCCCTTGGATAGGCGACCGGGGATCCATGCAGGTCATGCCCTACCTGGATGCCCCCGTTCTGGAACCGCGACGCAGATCCCGGCGATTCAGTCATGACGATGAAGTCGCGCAACCCGACTATTACCGGGTGCGCCTGGAAGGCGGCATCGAGTTGGAGCTGACCGCTACGGCGCGCACGGCGGCGGTGCGCATCCACTTACCGCGCGCAGGGGGCGTCACCATCGATCAACCCTTCGCCGGACACCTGTACGCCCGGGTAACCGACACCGGAGTGTCGCTGCACGGATGGGCTCCCGGGAACACGGTCCGTCCCTCCCGCCCCAGCCCGCCGCGGGTGTTCTTCGTCGGCGAGATTCGCAGCGGCACCCGCATTGATACGGCGTATGAGGATGCCGGGAGTGTGCGTAGCCAGGCAGCGCACATCCCCCTTTCCGCGGGCACACACGAGGTACGCCTGGCCACCTCGTTCATCTCCGTGGAACAGGCCTGGCAAAACCTCAGCCTCGAATCGCAAGGCACTTTCGAGGAGCTGCGGCAGGCGGCGCACGACGCCTGGAGTGCGCCGCTAGCCGCCCTCGAGCTGAGTGGCGCTACCGCGGAACAGCGTGAGGCGGCTTACACCGGCCTGTATCGACTTCTGTGCTATCCCAATATCGCCCATGAGAATGCCGGAGGCCCGGACACACCCCGCATGGTGCATGCGGCAGCCGCTCTACCGCTCGACCGGGAACACACCGACACGGTAACCGGTTGCCGGATCCTGCCCGGTGAGCTGTATGTCAACAACGGGTACTGGGACACCTACCGGACCTGTTGGCCCGCATACCACCTGCTCATGCCGGATCGCGCCGGGGTGCTGCTCAACGGATTGCTGCAGACCTTCCGCGACGGCGGTTGGATGGGCAGGTGGACGGCCCCCGGATACATCGACTGCATGGTGGGCACGGACTCCGATGTGATTTTCGCCGACGCCGCCGTGCACGGTATCGACTTCGATCAGGATACGGCCTATCTGTCCGCCCTGCGCAACGCGATGACGCCGCCCGCCCAAACCGAGGTCGGCCGAGTCGGCAACCGAGCTGCGCGATTCTGCGACTGGGTGGACTCCTCCATTCCGGAGGCGCTTAGCTGGACAGTCCAGAATGCGATTGACGATGCTGCGATCGGGCGGTGGGCGGGTCGACTCGCCCACCGTGCCAATGGGGAAGCACGATCAGACCTGCTTGCGGAGGCGTTCTATTTCACCAACCGTTCACTGCGCTGGCGCTGCCTCTTCGATCCCGATTGCGGTTTCATACGAGAACGCCGTGATGATGGTATGTGGAAGGTGGCTCCCGCGGATTTCAACCCGCGGGAATGGGGTGGGGGCTATACCGAGACGAACGGTTGGGGGATGGCCTTCTCCCCGGTTCACGACGCCGCCTGGCTGGCTGATGCACTGGGTGGGCCCGCAGCACTGGGCAGAAGGCTCGACGCCTACTTCCAGGATCCGGAGAAGGCGGTGGCGTCCCAACGCGGGACCTACGGGCACATCCTCCACGAGATGACTGAGGCCCGGGCGCTCGGCATGGGACAGTTCGCGGTCTCGAACCAGCCCGCCCACCACGTGCCCTTCATGTACCTGCATTCCGATCGGCCCGACCGGGCAGCCGAGGTTCTGCACGACGCCTTCGGCCGGTATTTCAATGGCGGACGCATCGGTCAGGGGTGGCCGGGGGACGAGGACAACGGTGAATTCAGTGCCTGGTGGCTATTCGTTGCGATGGGTCTGTATCCGCTCGATGTGGGCTCGGGCGAATTCGTGGTCACGGTGCCGCAGCTGCCCTCGGTGCGCTGGACGCGCAGCGACGGGACCGTGTTGTCCGTAACTCGGGAGGGTAGTGGCAAGTACATAGCGGACGTAGAGGTCAACGGGTGTGCGCTGCTCGCCCCGGTTCTGAGGGCTACCGCCCTGCACGGCGATACACACCTGAGGGTACGCGTTGACACCAGGCCGCACGGCTGGGGAACGGGCGCCCGTCTCGCCTCGGTGAGTGCGGGGGAGTATCGGCGGGACAAGACCCGCTCGGGGAACCTGCATTCGTCCCTGCAGAGTGCCGCCGCCCTGGTCGACGACGCCGCCACCACCGAGGTCGTGCTGCCGCCCAACACCCGGCTGGAACTCGAATTGGACCGCCCCGAGCCGGCGCGGGTGTTCACCCTCACCGGAACCGGTTCCCTTGACGTGGCGGTCGCGGTCTGCGCGGACGGTGTCTGGTGCCGGGCCGCCGAACGTCGGGTGAGGTTCCGGTTCCCGGAGGAGACTCGGGTGATCGCCCTGCCTGCGCCGCCTGGAGCGGAACCGTGCATTGAGGCGATCAGATGGCTCTTCCCGAACGGGGCGAGGCTTACTCAGCTCGAAGTCATCTGACTGTCGACTGACCACCAGCCCCGTAACGGTCGTCTCCTGATCCGATGGCGACGGCGTCGTCCACCGGGACTCCTCCGGTGGACTGGCGCACCTCAATGCGGAAGGCGGGTCGGATCAGCTCTCTCGGCATGCGCGGCAGGTCGGGATCACGGTGGTGCTCGTCGATCCGCGTCAGCAGTAGTCGGACGGCCTCACGCGCGAACTCGCCGTGGTCCACGGACAGGGAGGTCAGAGTCGGGCTGGTGAACGACGCATCCTCAATGTTGTCAATGCCCACCACCTTCACTGCGCCGGGCACGGGAATGTCATGGGCACGAAAACTGTGCAGGGCGCCGATGGCCAGGGCGTCGTTCATCGCCACCACGGCGTCGAACGCAGCACCGGAGTCGATGAGTGCATTCATCCTCTGAGTGCCCTGAGGCAGGCGCCAGGTCGACTCCGTAAGCAGCAGGTTCTCATCGATCTCCACACCCATGTCCGCATGGGCCGCCCGGAAACCCTGTTCGCGTAGAGGCGCCGAACCGTGGTCGGTGCCCGGTGCGCAGCCCAACAGCACCACCCGGCGGCAGCCCAGGCCGAGCACATAGGCGGTCAGTGCATATGCGGCGGCCGCGTTCGGCAGGGTGACCCGGTCGATGTCCGGTGGATCCACGCGCTCGCCCAACAACACCAGTGGGAAGTCGACCTCGTACTGGCCCATGTCCTGCGGCCCTAGGGCCTGAGGACTGAGGATCGTGCCATCCGTGAAATGCCGATTCGCGCCGTGAAGCACTTCGAGTTCGCGCTCGCGCCGGCCATCCGTCTGCGTCACCAAGACGCGGCCCCCCTCACGCTCGGCGGCGTGAATGATCTGTCCGGACAGTTCGGCCAGGTAGGGGTCGCGCAGGTCGGGCATGGCCAAGGTGACCATTCCGGTGCGGCCGCGGCGTAGGCCGCGTGCGGCGAGGTTGACCGTATATCCCAGCTCCCGGATGGCCCTCTCCACCCGCTCCTTGGTTTCGGGGCGCAGATACCGGTACCCGTTGAGCACATTGGACACGGTCTTCGGTGAGACACCTGCGCGCCGCGCAACGTCGGCGATTGTCACCATGCCCGCATCATGCCTGAGCCGCGACGGTCTTGCCGGTCCGTGCCCCCTCAGTCATCCCGCCCGGCGGACGCGGCCTGGGAAACCGTGTAACCGAAGTCGGGGACGTCCTCGGCGGCAATGATCCCGAGGTCCTTATTGACCAGGCCAATGGCCTCGCGCAGCCCCATCCACCACTGGTGCAGCGGCCGGCGCGCCGTCAGGTCGAGTTCCTCATCCATGCGCTCGAGTCGGTGATGGGTGATCCGTCCCCCCACGAGCCCCACGTAGCTGGACTGGTAGGTGCCGGCATCCAGTTGCTCGGAGAGCAGATCAAGCGCGTGGGCTACCAGCTTCGTGGCCATGATGCGGTCGAAGGCGGTGGGGTCCCCACCCTGTTGGAGATGACCGATCTGCGCCTGACGCACGTCATACAGGCCCTCGCTCTCCTCGGAGAAGATCTTCGCCAGCACGTCCAGGGTGTAGTTCTCACTGGCCCGTTCATTGCGGATGACCAGGTACAGCTTGCGGCCCGAGCGGAAGGACTCCACCATGCGCGAAGAGTCCTGGGCCAGTTTGCTCAGCGTCAGGCCCTCCTCGTTCAAGTAGACCCGCTCGGCACCGGTGGCGATACCGCTCATGAGCGTCAGATAGCCGCAGCGGCGGCCCATGGCCTCGGCCACGAAGCAGCGGCGCGACGCGGCCGCCGATTGCTTGATGGCGTCCAGTGCCTCCACCGCGCTGTTCAGGGCCGTATCCGCACCGACGGAGAGCTCTGACCCGGGCAGGTTGTTGTCGATGGATGCGGGCACGCAGATCATGGGGATCTTGAATGCGGGGTACCGGTCGCGCTCGGTGACCAACTCATACGCCGACAGATACGCGTTGAACCCACCGATTACCAGTAGGGCGTCGATTCGGAAGGACTCGATGGCCCGCCCGAGGGAGTACAGCTGGTCGATGGTGGGGATGTCCCGACGCGTGCCCAACTCGGCGCCGCCGTCTCCGACCCACCCCTCGACGCCGTCCCAGGACAGCTCGCGCACATTCCCGTCCAGCAGACCGGGGAAGCCGCCGTACACACCGAGCATGGTGAAGCCATGATCCAGGCCCAGGCGCACCGCGGCCCGAGCCGCCGTGTTCATGCCCGGCGCCAGTCCGCCGGCATGGACGATCGCCACACGCCGAGAAGGGCTCGCATCGGCCGTCAGCGCCGTCTCCGGTGCCGGGTCCAGCTCCGGCGGAGTCGACATGGTCTCGAAGATACCGAGCATCTGCTCGAAACTGGCTCCGCGTGCAGCCACCGCGCCCCGGTAGTCGCCGGCCGCTACCAGGTCCTTGACCGCGCGAGTGGCGCGGACCTGCTCCATCATGGGCAGACGCTCGATACGGTTGTGCCGCTCGGCAATGATCACCGGCTCACTATCAGGGGTGGCCAGCACCAGCTCCCGGGCCGCCGTGCAGCCGAGCAGAGTGGACATCCAACGGTCGTAGGCGCTCGGTTTGCCACCACGCTGCACGTGCCCCAGGATCGTCACCCGGGCCTCCTCGCCGAGACGCTCGGCCATGACCCGCTTGACGTCGTCTGCGGTGATGGGGGTGCCGGAGCGGTCCGTGGCCCCCTCGGCCACGATCACCATGGACTCGCGCCGCCCGGCCTCCCGGCCCTTGGCCAGCTTGCGGCACATGTCCTCCTCCCAGCCGTCAGCCGGCGGCAGTTCGGGCACGAGCACGTAGTCGCAGCCCCCGGCCACAGCCGCCATCAGCGCCAGGTAACCGCAGTGACGGCCCATCACCTCCACGATGAAGGTGCGCTGATGGGAGGCCGCGGTGGAGGAGATGTCGTCGATGGCCTCAAGGATGCGGTGCAGGGCGGAGTCGGCGCCGATGGTCATGTCCGCGCCCACCAGGTCGTTGTCGATGGAACCGACGATCCCGACAACCATCAGTACCGGATGCGCGGCGGCCGTCTGTTCGGTGATCTGACCTCGTTCGACCAACTCGGCCACCAAGGACGGCCAGTTCTGGCGGAACTCGTCGGTGCCGGTCAAGGAGCCGTCCCCGCCGATCACGACCAGCCGGTCGATACCGTGCTCCAATAGGTTGCGGCAGGCCGCCAGTTGTCCCTCGCGCTCGCGGAACTCCGCCGAACGTGCCGTGCCGATGATCGTGCCGCCACGGTGCAGGATGGAGCCGACCGAGTCCCACCCCAGTTCGCGCACGCCGTCCCCGCCGGCCACAGCGCCGGCCCACCCCTCCATGACCGCATACGGTTGGGCGCCCATGCGCAGTGCGGTTCGGACGACGGCGCGTACCGCCGCATTCATGCCCTGCGCGTCCCCGCCGGAGGTGAGCACTCCGATGCGGACAGGCCCATCTTCGGGGGCAGTGCCGGTTGTTCGTCCGGTGGCCTGGCCGGCCGCTTCTTCGCGCTGGGCGTCGATAGACATGGTGGATCCTTCCGTCGGCATCCGGTACCTGGTGCTGCGTCCGATTCTAGTGTGGTCTGCGCCGCAGCCATACTCATACCCGGATGCGTTTGCGGCGCATCCTTTACACCTTCGCGTCAGGCCTTCGTGCCGGTCGTGGGCCGCCGGCGTGTAACCGTGTCCCACCGCGGTCCGCCTGCAGGCTCGCGTTAGTGTCGGTGCCGACTCTCCCGACGCCGTCGGGACCGGACCCCTGAGAGGATGGAGACGCGGGCATGGACCACAGGGAACGGTCGCTCCGGACCTCCCCGACGCAAGCGGGCGCCGACGGCTCCCGCCGCGTCCTGCCGCCCGACTGGCCGTTGGCCTTGCGGGCCGGCGCAGAATCCGTGGTGTTCGGGTGGGGGATCGTGGCACTTGCGGCCCTCGCCCTGTATCTGGCCGCATCCTCCCGGGATGCCGCCGCGGCTCTTTCCCTGGGGGAGGCAGTGCGGACCGGAACCGGCATCTGGAGTCTCGGCTTCGGTGGCGCCATGGGTTCTGTCGACGGCGAGTACGGCATGCTCAGCATGCCGTTGCCGGGACTGACACTGTTGCAGCTGTGGCTCACCCGTTCCTCGGTGCGGCGCGCCCGACTCGAGGGGCCCGCCTCCGGGATGATCGCCGTCGGCGCCTCCGCCCTGACGGCCATGCTCATAGTCGCGACATCCAGGCCCGCCGCCTCCCGCACCTGGATCGCCGTGGTCGGCGTGAGTGCCCTGACCGCCTTGGTCGCCTGGTCGACTGCGCAGCGGAACAGCAGCGGTTGGTCGACGGTGGCGAGCAGGTACCGGCGGCCACCGGAATGGATCGGCGTGGCACTGGGCTTGGCCCGTGAACTGGCCGTGGTGCTGATCGTCATCGCCGCTGCGGTGGCGCTCGCGGGAATGATTGCGGGGGGTGACCGAGTCTCCCGCCTGCACGACGTCCTCGCCGGAGGCTCCCTGGCAGCGACGGCGGGACTGGCTCTACTGCAACTCGGGTGGTTACCCACCGCGCTGGTGTGGGCGCTGTCCTGGCTGGTGGGACCGGGCTTCGCGGTGGGCGCCGGCTCGGTCTTCTCACCCACACGCGTGGTGGCCGGTGCTGTTCCCACCCTGCCGCTACTGGGGGGCCTGCCCACTGCGGCCGTCGGCGACTGGGCCGCCCTCTTGCCCTTCAGCATCGTGATTGGGGCCGGTGCGGTTACGTGGCGTCAGCGGGTGCAATTGCATGAGATGCCGCTGCGGCACGCGGCGGCGGTGGCGACGACGACGGCGCTGCTGGTCGCTTTCGGTGTGCTGGCGGCGTGCCTGGCCGCGTCCGGACAGATTGGACCGGGGCGTATGGCCGAGGTCGGCCCGCGTAGCGGCTACGTGGCGGTGATCGTTGCGCTGATGGTGTTGGTGGGGGTAGGGCTGGTGGCCGTGCTGCCCCACCCGCGCACACGCGTGCTCACCCGTCGTGGCGTCCAGGCGACCGTCGCCGCCACCAGCGCCGCCGGCCACAGCGCTCGAGAGCGCTTCAAGACGCGGCTCGGCCAGGCCGATAAGCGGTAGGCTGGATGCGGCCGCGACTGGCGAGGGTGGGGCACCACCGGGGAGCGGCCGGCCGGACACCGGTAACCCTCAACGGGGCGTCGCCCGCCTGGGCGTCCCGCCGCCACCGGCAAAACTAGGAGCATTCATGACCGCTCGGACCCCGTCAGCGACCGCCGACCCCGCCATCCCTACCGGCGCCGGTCGCATGCCAATCCGTCGCGCCCTGGTCTCGGTATACGACAAGACCGGTTTGCGTGAGCTGGCTGCCGCCCTGACCGCTCAGGGCGTCGAGATCATCTCAACCGGCTCCACCGCCGCAGTGATCGCGGCCGCAGGCCTGCCCGTGACCGCCGTCGAGGATGTCACCGGCTTTCCAGAGTGCCTGGACGGGCGCGTCAAGACCCTGCACCCGCGGATTCACGCCGGTATCCTCGCCGACCGCCGCCGACCCGAACATGTGGCCCAGTTGGCGGACTTGGAGGCCGCCCCGATCGACTTGGTGGTGGTCAACCTCTACCCCTTCAACCGGACGGTCGCCTCCGGCGCCGACTTCGACGCCTGCGTGGAGCAGATAGACATCGGCGGCCCGGCGCTGGTGCGGGCCGCCGCCAAGAACCATCCTTCGGTGGCGGTGGTGGTAGACCCGGCCCGCTATGAGGAGGTCGTGGAGGCTGTCGCCGCGGGGGGATTCGACCTTGAACGTCGTCGCGCCCTGGCGGCAGCCGCCTACGCCCACACGGCGGCCTATGACACCGCCGTCGCCTCCTGGTTCGCCGGGCAAGTCGAGGCCGAGGCGCCCGACGGCGCCGCGCCCGCGCCGCCCGCCTATGTCGGGGATGCCTATACGCGCCGGAACGTTCTGCGCTACGGGGAGAACCCCCATCAGCGGGCCGCCGTCTACACCACCTTCGGTGCCGCATCGGGGCAGGGTGTGGCCGGGGCCGTGCAACTGTCCGGCAAGGCCATGAGCTACAACAACTACACCGACACCGACGCTGCGGTGCGGGCCGCATACGACCACGGCGAGGCCACCTGCGTGGCGATCATCAAACACGCCAATCCCTGCGGCGTGGCCGTCTCCGCGGCGGGCGACGTGGCCGAGGCCCATCGCAAGGCCCACGCCTGCGACCCGGTGTCCGCCTACGGCGGCGTGATCGCCGCCAACGCCCCCGTCACCGCCGCCATGGCCCGACAGATCAAGCCGATCTTCACCGAGGTCATCGCCGCCCCGGGCTACGCGGAGGAGGCCCTGGAGATCCTGACGGCCAAGAAGAACCTGCGCGTACTCGTCGTCGCCCCGCCCGAGCGCGGCGGTTGGGAGATCAAACGGATCTCCGGAGGCGCAGTCATCCAGCAGCACGACTACATCAATGCCCCCGGGGATGAGCCGGCCGACTGGGAACTGGTGGCCGGGGAGGCCGCCGACGCCGCCACCCTCGCGGACCTGGCCTTCGCCTGGCGCACGGTCCGCGCCGTACGCTCCAACGCCATCCTGCTGGCCCGGGACGGTGCGACCGTGGGCGTCGGTATGGGACAGGTGAACCGCGTCGACTCCTGCAAGCTGGCCGTGGAACGCGCCAACACCCTGGGTGAGCGCGCCACCGGGGATGCCGCCGCCGATGTGGAACTCGCCGGCGCCCCGGCGCCCGAGCGGGCCCGCGGCGCTGTGGCCGCATCAGACGCGTTCTTCCCCTTCGCTGACGGGCTTGAGGTGCTTATTGACGCCGGTGTGCGCGCCGTGGTTCAGCCGGGTGGCTCCATCCGTGACGCAGAGGTCATTGCTGCCGCACAGGCGGCCGGGGTGACCATGTATCTGACCGGTACCCGCCATTTCGCCCACTGATGCTCGTGCCTTGCCGCGGCTGGCTGCCGACGGGCTAAAGTAGCCGCCGTGACCGACCAGAACCGGGCGTTCGACGGAACGCCGTCGACCCATGAGCGGGCCGATGCCACCGCCGTCGGCCCGGACGGCGGTGCCCAGGGCAACTGCCCCGAACGGCAGCAGCGGTATCGGACTCTTGCCGTGGTCGCCGTCTCCGTGTGTCTAGCCGCCGTGCCGGTGCTGTCTTTGCTGGGACATCGTCGGCTGGCCGTGATCTGGCTCGGTCTGGAGGTGGCGGCGTTGGCCGTCATCCGGATCCAACGGCCCGACGGCACCTGGATCGGCGCCCGCGGACGCACCTTCGACGTGGTCTTCGGAGCGGCGCTCGCCATCGGCCTGTTCTTCCTGTCCTACTACGCGAATCTGCCTCGCGTGCGCTGAACGGCTCGGCCGGGCGGCCTGCTTCCACGGCTGCCCTGGTGGGGGGGCCACTGGGCGATATCGTCGCGCACAGGACGGGGAGGCTGTGGCATTCTTCCGCCCAGCAAGCGGTCACCGACCGACCGATTCCAGCCGGAAGGCAGCCAATGAGCAATCCATCCCCGCGTCCCGAACGTACCGAAGAGCAGTCGTCCTCGGGACCCGTCCGTAGGTTCCTCGCCCGTGGCGGCATCCTGGTGTGGGTGCTGGCCGCCATCATCCTGGCGCTGCTGCTCGGGTCCATCCAGGTGGGCGGCAGGCACCTCGTGCCCGTCCCGATCGGGAGGATCTTCGTAACCTTCTCCGACCTGTTCAGCCAGTTCCTGAGCTTCTCCATCCCGCTGATCATCATCGGCCTGGTCACCCCTGCAATCGCCGACCTGGGGCGGGGAGCCGGCCGCTGGCTCGCCGTCACCGCCGCCATCGCCTACAGCTCCACCCTATTCGCCGGCTTCGTCACCTACCTGGCGTGCGCTGCGATCCTCCCGCCGGTGCTCACCGGGACCACACTCAGCGACGTCGAGGAGCCCGGCAGCGCCCTGGAGACCTACTTCAGCGTCGAGATGCCCGCCCCGGTCAGCGTCATGACCGCGCTGCTGCTCAGCTTCGTGATCGGCATCGGACTGTCCATGGTGCCGCGCGGGGTCATGCGCAAGGGCTTCATCGAGTTCCGGGCCATCATCACCGCCCTGATCGAACGGATCATCATCCCGCTGCTGCCCCTGCACATCTTCGGCATCTTCCTGAACCTGACCTACACCGGCGAGGCCTGGGCGATCATGCACACGCTGCTGCGCGTGGTAGTGGTGGTGTTGGCGCTGGAGGTGGTGATTCTCGGCATTCAATATCTGGTTGCCGGCGCCGTTGGGCGGAAGAACCCCCTCAAGGCGCTGGTCACCATGCTGCCCGCCTACCTGACGGCGCTGGGCACCTCCTCCTCGGCCGCCACCATCCCGGTGACACTGCGGCAGGCCCGCAAGAACGGGGTGGCCGACGCCGTCGCCTCCTTCACCGTACCGCTGTGCGCCACCATCCACCTGGCCGGCTCGACCTCTAAGATCTTCGCCTTCGCCTTCGCCATCGCCCTGACACAGGGCATCAGCGTCTCCGCCGCCCAGTGGATCGGCTTCATCTTCATGCTCGGCATCACCATGGTGGCCGCCCCGGGCGTGCCCGGCGGCGCGATCATGGCTGCCACCGGCCTGCTGTCCAGCATGCTCGGCTTCGACGACGCCCAGGTCGGCCTCATGATCGCCACCTACATCGCCCTGGACGCCTTCGGTACGGCCACCAACGTCACCGGCGACGGCGCCATTGCAATCGTCGTCGACCGGCTCGCCCACGGCCGCATCGGCCCCGAGGGCGACCCGGAGAACACCCGCGAGCTCGCCTTCGATGGCATGAAGTACCTGGACCGGGTCAGCATTGACGGGGTGGTCAGCGCCGAGGAGTTGAAGGCATCGGCCGCCGCGGCCGGTCCCAATGCCGTAAGCCGCTGACACACTGCGCGCTAGCCCTTATCGCCGCCGGCTACGACCGTAAAACGGGGGTACGGCGGTCCAGCCCCGTCTGCTTGGCGGCGCGTTTGAGACTGTTGAGAGCCTTGGGTGCGCCTCTTCGGGGGTGGGGCTCGTAGTGTGGCGGGTGTCGGCGGGTGGTTCGTGCAGACCTGACCGGACCCCGCTGTCGAGATGTCGCCCAGATCTCCCCGGCCGGCGGCGGCCGCTCCGGCCATTGTCCTAACCACTCGCTCAGGTCACGGCATAGGCTTGGCGCACCGGCCCCCCGGGGCCCCAACCGATCGTCTCGAAGGAGTCCTTCATGGCCAACGCCCCCGTCAACATCACCGTCACCGGCGCCGCCGGCAATATCGGCTATGCGCTGCTGTTCCGCATCGCCTCCGGCGCGCTGCTCGGCCCCGACCAGCGCGTCAACCTGCGTCTGCTCGAGATCCCGCAGGCCGTCAAGGCTGCCGAGGGGACTGCCATGGAGCTGTTCGACTCGGCCTTCTCCACGCTCGGCACCGTCGACATCTTCGACGACCCCAAGCAGGCCTTCGAGGGCGCCAATATCGCCTTCCTGGTCGGCTCCATGCCGCGCAAGGCCGGCATGGAGCGCTCCGACCTGCTGTCCGCCAACGGCGGCATCTTCGGCCCCCAGGGTGAGGCTCTCGGCGCCGGCGCCGCCGACGACATCAAGGTGCTCGTGGTCGGCAACCCCGCCAACACCAACGCGCTCATTGCCGCCTCACACGCCGGCGACATCCCGGCCTCCCGCTTCACCGCGATGACCCGCCTGGACCACAACCGGGCCCTGGCCCAGCTGGCCGCTAAGGCCAACTGCCACGTCTCCGACATCGACAAAGTCACCATCTGGGGCAACCACTCCACCACCCAGTACCCCGACCTGACGCAGGCGACCATCAAGGGAGAGCCGGTCACCGACATTCTGGCCGACCGTACGTGGGTGGAGGATGACTTCATCCCCACCGTCGCCAAGCGCGGCGCTGCCATCATTGAGGCCCGCGGCGCCTCCTCGGCCGCCTCGGTCGCCTCGGCCGCCATCGACCACGTCCGCGACTGGTGCCTGGGCACCACCTCGGCGTGGACCTCGGCGGCGGTCATGTCCGACGGCTCCTACGGGGTCCCCGAGGGCGTCATTTCCTCCTTCCCCTGCACTGCCGAGAACGGGGAGTGGAAGATCGTTCAGGGCCTGGAGATCGACGACTTCTCCCGTACGAAGATCGACGCCTCCGCTGCGGAACTCGTCGAGGAGAAGAACGCCGTCGCCGACATGGGCCTGATCTGAGTCCGGTCGCTGGCGATCTCGGGACCCCGGCTCCGCTGCGGAGTCGGGGTCCTTAGTTTTCGCGTTAACCGGGACGCAAGCCACCAACCACACCCTCAAACGCGAAGAGCCGGGATGCTGCGCACTTACTTCTCGGTAGTGCTGCCCATCTCGGTGCCCAGCTTCGTGGTGGTGATCATCTGGCAGTTCACCAGTGCCTGGAACGACTTCCTATTCGCCCTGTTCTTCGGCGGCGGGGCTCAGTCCGGACCGGTTACGCTGGCGCTGAACAACCTGGCGCACGGCTCGATCATGGCCGATTACGGCGCCTCAATGTCCGGCGCGCTGATCGCCTCCGTGCCGACGCTGCTGGTATACATCTTCCTCGGCAAGTACTTCGTCGGCGGCCTGATGGCCGGCTCCGTGAAAGGCTGAACGCAGGCGTTCCCGCACCCGCCTGCACCGAGACCGCTCGAAGTCACGTCCCGATATCGGTTGAAGTGGTCGGCGCGCTACAGTCGTCTCCATGGCACGTCGAGGATCCCGCAGCTCCAAAAGGCCCTACGGGGCGGGGCACAGGCCCCTTGACATGGACCGCCTGTCCTCCCTGCCACGTACTCAGGCCGGCCCCGGGGGTGCGCAGTTCACCGTGCGGCAGGTACGAGGAGGGGGGAAGCCCTACATCTGCCCGGGCTGTAACCAGACGATTCCCGCCGGTACTCCGCATATCGTGGCTTGGAGCAACGAGTCGTTGTTCGGCCCTGAACGCGGCCTTGAGGAGCGGCGCCACTGGCACACCTCCTGCTGGGAACGTGGCCTGTGGTGACAAGAGCGGTTTCAGGCCAGGGGATCGGGGGAGCGCTTCTCCCAGCCCGGTAGCAGCCGGTCCAGAGCGGTGCGCAGCGGCACGATGTCCCCGTCGCGTCCGCCTTCGCCGATTGTCATGGGCACCGGTTCTTCTGTAGGCGTCACCCCGAACAGTCGATCGCGCATACTGAGTGACCGGGTGAGGATGTAGAAGCGACCCGCAGTGTCAATCGCCACCGACTGGTCCTGGCGCAGATACCAGCCGTTCAGCGGGGTACGCGCCGACCCGCCCCCGTAGCCCCGCACCCGCAGCGGTGCCGCCTCTAGTCCCTCCGCCTCGGCCACAGCGACGAACAAGGACACGATGCGCGCGGCTCGTCGGTGCTCCGCATCCTGCCGCGCCGCAAGCATGCGGGCCCGCTCCGAGGCCGCGTCACGACGGCGTTGCGCCCAGTCAGCCTCCGGCCTGCCGGCATGCGCGACGTCGGCGGACCCTGGTGACTCCAAGCGGTCATCGGTGCCGGATGTGGAGCGTGCGGGGAAGGAGTCGGTATCGGAGAGGGGCATGCGTATAGCCTACGAGACGCGGCGTAAGTGTGGTGTAACTCGCATTGTTGTCGCACACTAGAAGCATGGACACGCCCGCTCAGCCCCCGCAACACCTTTCCAAACCGACCGCGCCGTCGATATCCATGCCCCGGTTCGCCCCGCTCGACATCCGCCTGGACCCAAGCTCCACGGTGCCGGTCTTCTCGCAGATCTGCGCAGCTGTCAGTGCTGACATCGATGCTGGCATCCTGCCGGCAGGTACCCGTCTGCCTCCCACGCGTGCGCTCGCCACCGATCTGAACATCGCCGTCAATACGGCGGCGAAGGCCTATCGGGCACTCGAGATCCAGGGGTACATCGAAGGACGTGGTCGTCGCGGCACATTCGTCCGGGACCAGTCGGGGGCGGCGAGTGAACGTGAGGTACAGCGTTTTGTCACTACCATGCACGCCCTGGGCGTGTCCGTGGATGACACGCTCGACATGGTCCGTCGGGCCTGGCCCTGATCGGCACCTGCAGCGGATGACAGGCAGGGCCAGAGCGTCGGAGCCGGACTCTGGCGGCGGAGCCCGGCTCCGACGGGTGGTGCGTCAGGAGACCAGCTTCTTGCCGCGTGGAGTCCGCGGCTTGTTGGTGGTATTGGCGGTGGCATCGGCATCCGAGTCCGGATCAACTGCGGGTGCATCCGCTGCCGCGTTCGTGTCGGCTGCGGCCTGGTCCCGGTTGGGGACAGTGTCCGTTTCGGCGTCATCGGCGGCTGCATCCGCCGTCGCATCCGGTGCCGTGATATCTGCCCCTTCGACGTTCACGACCTCGGCGATCACATCGGAGAAGACCGGTGTGGGGGGAATGATATTGCCGAGAACACCGCGCATCTCGTCCAAGTAATTGGCCACGGAGTCGCGCTGACGCTCCAGCTCCTCCACCTCCCGGGCGGCCGCCGACTTCTCAGCATCCGCGTCGGCCCGGGCGTCATCGACCATCTGCTTCGCCTCATCCCGGGCCTGTTGCAGAATCTCCTCCGCCTGACGAATGGACTCCTCACGGCGCGCCTGCGCGGACTGATCCGTCTGGGCCCGCACCGCCTCGGCACGCTCTAGCGCCTCCTGCAATCGGGACTCGGCTGCAGCGGCCTGTGCTTGGGCCTGCTCGTGCATCTCGGCGATGCGGGCACGCGTCTCCTCGTGAGCGGCGGCATCCTCCTTTGCGGCGGCCTCGTGCGCTGCGGCGACATCGAGCGTTGCCTGCTGACGCAATTCGGCTGCCTCCGCGCGTGCGGACTCGGCCTCGGCCTGTGCGACTCGGCGCAGTTCCTCGGACTCGCGGCGCGCCGTGGTCAGGAGTTCATCGGCCTCGCTGCGGGCCTTCTCGACAGTGAGGTTGGCCTCCTCGCGCGCAGAGGCGAGGATGGCGTCGGCCTGCTCTGAGGACGTGCGACGCAGGTCCTCCGCCTCCTGAGTGGCCGCGGCACGCAGGGCGGTGGTCTCGCGCTCGGAGGAGATGGCCAGTTCTGCGGCGGCCTTCTTCGCCTCGGCACGTACGAGCTGCGCCTCCCGCTCCGCTGTCGCGCGCAACTCGGTGGCATCCGATTCGGCATCGGCGGAAATCTGTGCGGCCCGCCGCTCGGCGGTACCCACCAGCTCGTCTGCACGCGCCTGGGCATTGGCCAGAGTGGTCTCCGCCTCATTCTCGGATCGCGTACGAAGTTCAGCGGCGTCGCGGCGCGCATCCGACAGGAGTGCCGCCGCCTCGGAGGAGCTGCGTTCAGACAGATTCGCGGCATTCGCGCGGGTGCGTGTCAGTAGGGCATTGGCCTCAGCGTTTGCCTTGGACAGGACGGAGGCGCTCTGCTCCTCGGCGTTGCGAAGCAGTTGCTCGATGCGCGAGCCCAGACCGGCATAAGTCGGCTTATCTGTCTCCCGCAGACGGCGCTGCGCCTCAGCAAGCTCGCCGGCCAGGGTCATGGCCCGTTGATCAAGGCTGGCGACCTCTCTGCGGGCATCCCTCAACTGGCGGTTGAGCGCTTCCAATCGCTGATCCACCTGCGCGCGGTCGTATCCGCGCATAGTGACGGCGAACTCTTCGGTGTCCTCGGCCACGTCAAATCTCCTCCTGGGCCGGGTCGGGACGGCCCCACCGTCCCAGCGTAGCCCCTGGCCAATTCGCATGGAATCGGCAGGCTCTCACCGTTATCGCCCTTCCTCGCCGACCGCCCGGCCCGGTCCCGCATAGGCCTTGGCGGGCGAATCGAATCGGCGCCTGCGTGGTGCAATCCGACTACCGCCCGACCTGGCCCTAGGTTTCCGCTTATGGCGCAGCAACCTGTGATCTTGGTCGGGATCGGTGCGAACCGTTGGCCGTCATGGGATTCTGGAGCCCGGCCGCCTCAGGCGTCGTCCCTGCGACGTCCGTGCGAGTCTCGCACGCCTGCCGTCCTCAGTCGGCGGGTCCATGTCCACCAATCCTAGGAGAACCACGTCGTGAATCGACGGATCCTGAGCGTGATCATCGCCGTTCTCGGCTTGATCGCCATTGTCTTGGCAGTCTGTTCCGCCACCGTGTGGCGTCCGAACTCAACCGCCCGTGCCAGCCTCGCCCAGAACCCGGACCAGCGCTATGTAATCACCGAGCCGGGTGTTCTGAGCCTTGTCGACACCGACGTTGAAGTGTCGGCCACGGCCGCATCCGCCGACGAGCAGGTGCTCATCGCCGTCGGCCACGCGCAGGACGTGTATGCGTGGCTCGCCTCGGATCCCTACACAGTGGTGACCGGCCTGACTGACTGGGACACGCTCGCATCGAGTGCGGTTACCACCTCCTGTCCGCAGGATGAGAACAACACTGAGAACAGCACCGCGACCGCTAGTGCCTCGGTCCCCGATGCCGAGAACACCGCTGATGCCACGGCTACCGCTGCGACTGATGAGGACGGTTGTACCGTACTGGAGAACAGCGGCGCCAATCCCGCGGATTCAGACCTATGGCTGACTACGAAGACAGGGACCGGGTCGGCCACGCTCGAGCTGGACACCTCCGGTTCTGACCTTGTCGCGCTGGTCGCCACCGACGGAACGTCCAACGCCCCCCAGCTGACACTGTCCTGGCCGCGGCATGTGTCCACCCCCTGGCTGATTCCCGGGCTGATCCTGGGCGGTCTGCTGCTGCTCGTGGGTGTGTTCCTGTTCCTGATCGACATTCAGGTGCGTCATGCCGATGAGCAGCGTCGTGCCCGCGCCGCCGATCGCGCCGCCCGCATGGCGCAGGCCGATTCCGTGGCCACGGTGGGGATCCCCAGCATCGGCGATCCGAATCGCCCCCTTACTCGCCGCGAGCAGCGTGACAAGGAGCGCGCCGAGCGGACCGGTGAGGAATGGATCGACCCCCGCACCGGCGCCGTCTACCGGGGCGGCGTCGAAGCACCCGCTGTTCCTGAGGCCTCGCCTGCCTCAGACGCGGTGGAGGCCTCCGGGCCGGCCCGGGGAAGCGCTGTCGTGCCGGGCCTGGATGCCCAGGCCACTGCCGCCCACCGCTCGACTCGTGAGCTGGACACCGGGACACCTTTCGCCGTCTCCGGCCAGGAGATAGATGGCGCGCAGCAGCCGGCGGAGCACGTCGCCTCCGAGACGGCTGAGTTCAGCTGGGAGGGATTCGGCGGTCTGTCCGAATACGCCCGGACCAGCGGCGTCGACGCCGTGGACGCCTATGGCGAGCCTGAGGATGGCGCCTCCGGCACGAACGAAACCACCGACGAGTCCGACCAGGAGCATCACGCATGAACACCAGCCGCCGTGCCTTCTTCACCTCAGCGGCCGCGACCGCAGTCGCTGCTGCACTCGCCGCCTGCTCTCAGGACGTGCCCACGAAGGCGGCTGCCACCGGCACTGCCTCACCTCAGCCGGTGCTGGACTCGGACCGGCTCACCGCGATCCTCAAACGAATCCAGACCGGCCTGAACACGGCAGACGCGGACAAGAACGCGGACGCGTTGACCGGCTACCTCACCGGTCCGGCTGCCCGCGTGCGCGGTGAGGAGTACGCCGTAGCCAAGGCCGCCTCGGACGACACCTTCGTACACGTCTTCACCACCGACAGCCAGGCCGGGACCGTCGCGCTGGCCACCGACTTCCCCCGCACTGTGCTGACCATCACGGAATTCGCTGACAACGAGCAGGGATATCTGCTCGCCCTCACCCAGGACTCCGCCCGCGAGAATTACCAGCTGTGGGGCTGGACTCAGTTCTTCGCCGGTGTGGAGATCCCCTCCACCTACGCTCCGGCGATCGGCACCGAGCAGATCGCCGCCGACGACGCCACCGGTCTTAAGGCCAGCCCGCAGCAGGTGCTTGACGCCTACGTTGACGCCCTCAACAAACCGGACGGGGAAAACGGCAAGGCCTTCGCCGACGACGTCCTGCGTCAGCGCATCGCGGCCGAACGCGCCGTTGACCTGTCCAATGCGGGTGAAGTCAGTGTGACCGCCCAGGCGGGTGCGGACGGATTCAAGAGTCTTCGCACCGCCGACGGCGGCGTAATCACCATGACAACGCTGAGCTTCGCCACCGTATACAAGAAGACAGTGGCCGGCTCCACCCTCTCGCTGGCCGACAGTACGGTCGGCGCCCTGATGGGTGACAATCAGGAGGTGGCGGGCACGGTGACTGCCAACTACGACGTCATGGTCGCCTTCCTGATTCCGGCTGCCGAGGCCGATACCTCAGCTACCGCCCTGGGCATGGACCTGGTGCTCGCCTCGGTATCCCGCGACGACTCTCAGGCCCCGGCCGAGAACACGCAGACCGCGAACTGACGCCCCCGGCGAACGGGTAGGGCGGTCTGCCCGTGTGAGGACTACGCTCCCACTCGTAACCGAGCGAATGAACAACTGCGGGCACAGCCCGGGAAAGGCCCATCATGAGCATGTTCGGTGCCGTCGATCTGTCCTCGCTAGCCCCCAAGCAGGGGGCCGCCTCCGCCGCCGCATCTGCGGATGCCGGACCGACGACGGGACGTATGGGTGGGCTCGTCGTCGACGTTGACGCACAGAACTTGCGTGAGGTCGCGGAGGGGTCATCTCGCGTACCGGTGGTGGTTGTGCTGCACACTTCCCGTTCGCAGGCGTCCACGGACCTGGCGTCTGTCCTGGAGCGTTTGGCCGGCGAGTATGCGGGACGATTCCAGCTGGCTCGTGTGGACGTGGATGCCGCTCCGGAGGTGGCGCAGGCGCTGCAGGCCACGGCGGTGCCCACCGTCGTGGCTCTGATCGCCGGGCAACCGGTGCCCATGTTCCAGGGGGGCATTCCGGAGGAGCAATTGCGCCCCCTGCTCGACCAGTTGCTGGAGGTAGCCGCACGTAACGGTGTTGACGGACGCATCGCCGTTGAGTCTGCCGAGCCGAGTGCGCCGGATGAGCCGGAGGAGACGGAGGTCGAGCGGCAGGCACGTGAGGCTATTGAGCGCGGTGACTGGGCCGGGGCGGAGGCCGTTTACGACCGCGCCATCGCCAACTCGCCCGCCGACGATGAGCTGAAGGCGGCCCGTGACCAGGTTCGTTTGCTCGCACGCATGGACGGGCAGGACCCGACTGCGCTGCTGGCCACGGCCGACGCTCCCGGCGCGGATTTGGACGCCCAACTCGCCGGGGCGGATGCGGCCCTCGCCCTGGGGGACGTGAACGCCTGCTTGGGGCGCGCTCTGGAGGCCGTGCGCGCTCACGCCGGCGAAGAACGCGAACATGCCCGGCTGCGGCTGCTCGAACTGTTCGCCGTCATCGGCGCCACGTCCCCGGAGGTCGCCCGCGCCCGCCGCCAGCTGGCCACCATCCTGTACTGACCTGTATTGAGCGATTACCGGTATTGCGTCATCGCAGCATCGGTTGTTGTGCGGGACCTGTTAGAAGTACGCATTGACTCCTGCGCGCACCATGGCGTCGCGATAGTCCGTCAGCTCCTCGGGGTGCAGTGCCGGGACTCCGGCCATGCGGTAGGGACGTCCCAGTAGCGTGTACTTGCGCTCGCCGAACTGGTGGAAGGGCAGCAGCTGGACGCGCTCGACCCCGAGCGAGCACAGCAGGGCGGCGAAGGCGGTTGCGTCGTCGAGGGCGTCGTTGACGCCGGGAACGACAGGGATGCGCACCTGCGTGCGGATGCCGCGCTCGAGTGCACGAGACAGGTTGCGCAACGGCAGATCACTGTAGCCGCCGGTCCAACGCTTGTGCGCATCGCGCTCATGATGCTTGATGTCAATGAGCAGATGGTCGAGGTGGTCCAGTGCCCGGTCGAACACGCGCGGCGCCACATGCCCCGTCGACTCCATCGCGGTATGTATGCCGCGTTGCTGCAGCTCCTGGAGCAGCGCCGTCGCGAAGACGTGCTGCATCATCGGCTCGCCGCCCGAGAGCGTGACGCCGCCGCCCGACTCCTCGAAGAACGGCCGGTCGGCCTCGCACTCCTTGAGCACCTCCGCCAGCGTATGCGGCCTGCCCGCGGGGGTCGCCTCACCGGTGCTGGGATCGAGGAGCTGCTCGATGCCGGGATTGATGGACTCGGGGTTGGCGCACCAGGGGCAGGCCAGCGGGCAGCCCTTGAGGAACACAACCGTGCGAATGCCCGGCCCGTCGTGCAGCGAGAAGCGCTGAATGTTGAACACAACTGCGGTGTTGTCCGCGCGATGGGACGCCTCGTTAGGTGAGATGAGCGGCTGCGAGGCCATAACCCAGGTCCTTTCGTTTGAAACTAGTATAACTTGCGAACGAAGGACTAAGGACCTATGTTTGAAGCATCTGGTCTGTCTAGCGTGGTGTCAACGCTTCAAACGAAGCGCTTCACAGCTGCGTACGATAGGAAAGGGGGGTGGAGTCCATGAGTAACCGTCAAACCACTCTCCTTGAGGCGATTGTTGCCGCTGGGCGCGTCGCCGTCACCGAACTCGCGCAGCTGGCCGAGGTCTCCGCCGTCACCATACGCAAGGACCTGGACGCTCTGGAATCGCGCGGCCTGATCCGCCGGGAGCGCGGCTTCGCCGTGCTGGTCTCCGCGGACGATCCGGCCGGCCGCCTCGCCTACCACTACGCGGACAAGGCGCGCATCGCCCGGGCCGCGGCCAGCACCGTCCACGACGGCGAAACCGTTATGGTGGAAGCAGGCTCATGCTGCACGCTGCTGGCTGAGCAGATCGCCACCCAGCACTCCGGCACGACGATCATCACCAACTCGGCCTTCATCGCCGATCGGCTGCGCGCCTTCCCTGCCACTCGGGCCATCCTCCTGGGCGGTGAGCAGCAGCCGGACTCACGCGTCATGGTCGGCCCCATGGTTGAGTTGTGCGCGCAGCAGTTCCTGGTCGACCGGCTCTTCGTCGGCACCGACGGCTTCACCGCCCAGCTCGGCTTCACCGCACGCGACTACCTGCGCGCCACCGCCGTACGGGCGCTGGCCCAGCGGGCCGAACACGTCGTCGTCGTCACTGAGTCCGAGAAGCTCGGCGGACACGGGCCCGTACCGCTGCTGCCCGCCTCGGCCGTGTCCACCGTATGGACCGACGCGGCGGGAGACCCCGCCCAGATCGCCGCGCTGACCGACTCCGGCGTCCGGGTCCTCACCGTATCGCCGTCGGGCGCCACCACCACCCACAGCGCCACCGCCGGCGCAACCACCAGGCCCACGGCCTTGATCCGCACGGGCGCGGGCACGCTAGAAGAGGAACAATCGTCATGACAACCATTGCCCAATCCGCGCCCACAGCCCGCGGCGGCCCCCACTTCGGCGGTCTCACCGACCGCATGGCCGCCTGGCGCGAGGAGATTCTGGACACCGAACCCAGTGTCTGTGTTGACCGCGCGGTCATCACTACGCAGACCTACCGGGACCACGCCGATCAGCCCCTGAACATGATCCGGGCCCTCACGCTCAAGAACGTGCTCGAACGGATGACCATCTACATCGAGCCCGCCTCCCGGCTGGCCGGCAACCAGGCGAGCGCCAACCGGGCCGCCCCCATCATGCCCGAATACGCCATGGACTGGGTGATCGACGAGCTCGACGAGTTCGGCAAGCGCCCCGGGGACCGCTTCACCATCTCCGAGGAGGCCAAGCAGACGCTGCGGGAGATCGCCCCGTTCTGGCGGGGCCGCACCCTCAAGGAGCACGCCCTGGCTCTCATGCCCGCGGACTCCAAGCGCTTCTATGACCTGGGCATCATCCACCCCGAGGGCAACATCACCTCGGGGGACGCCCACATAGCCGTCAACTACCGGCGCCTGCTCGCCGACGGCCTGGCCACCTACCGGCGGCGCGCCCAGGAGGCGCTCGACACCCTGGACCTGACCGACCCCGCACAGCTCGAGCAGGCCCCCTTCTACCACAGCCTCATCGTCGTCTTCGACGCCGTCATCGCCTTCGCCCACCGCTACGCCGACCTCGCCGAGCAGCTCGCCGCCGCCGAGACCGCCCCGGACCGCCGCTCCGAGCTGCGGGAGATGGCCCGCGTGCTGCGGGTTGCTCCAGAGCACCCGGCCACCACCTTCCACGAGGCCGTGCAGTCGATCTGGCTCGTGCATGTGGCCCTGCAAATCGAGTCCAATGGTCACTCCCTGTCCTACGGGCGCCTGGACCAGTACCTGTGGCCCTTCCTACGTGAGGACCTCGAGGCCGGCCGTGAGACCGATGCCTCCGCCACCGAACTGCTGACCAACCTGTGGCTGAAGACCTTCACCGTCAACAAGATCCGCTCCTGGAGCCACACCCGGTTCTCCGCCGGCAGCCCCCTGTACCAGAACGTCACCATCGGCGGCCAGCACGCCGATGGCTCGGACGCCGTCAATCACCTGTCCTACCTCATCATCACCTCCGTGGCCCAGACCCACCTGCCCCAGCCGAACCTGACCGTGCGCTACCACCACGGCCTGAGCGACAACTTCATGAACGAGGCCATCGAGCTCATGCGGCTGGGTACCGGCATGCCGGCCTTCAACAGCGACGAGGTCATCATCCCCTCGCTGATTGAGCGCGGGGTGGCCCCCGAGGACGCCCACGACTACTCGGCGATCGGCTGCGTCGAGGTCGCCGTCCCGGGCCGCTGGGGATACCGCTGCACCGGCATGAGCTTCCTCAACTTCCCCAAGGCGCTTCTGGTTGCGCTCAACGACGGCGTCGACCCCGCCTCCGGAACCCGACTGGCGCCGGCCTGCGGGCACCTGCGGGACATGACCTCCTTCGACCAGGTCATGTCCGCGTGGGACTCCACCATCCGCGAGTTCCAGCGCAACTGCATCGTGCTGGACGCCGCCTGCGACCTCGCCCTGGAGCACCAGGTCCCCGACCTGCTGTGCTCCGGACTGGTGGACGACTGCATCGGCCGCGGCAAGACCCTCAAGGAGGGCGGCGCCGTCTACGACTTCGTCTCCGGCCTCCAGGTCGGCATCGCCAACCTCGGTGACTCCCTGGCCGCCATCAAGAAGGTCGTCTTCGAGGACCACGCCATCACCGGCGCCCAGCTGTGGAAGGCCCTCCAGTCCGACTTCGCCGGAGAGGAGGGTGAGCGGATCCGTAAGCTCCTGGTCGCCGCCCCCAAGTACGGCAACGACGACGACTACGTGGACGACCTGCTGGTGCGGGCCTACGCCACCGACATCGACGAGATCTTCAAGTACAGGAACTCCCGTTACGGGCGTGGCCCGATAGGCGGGACCTACTACGCAGGCACCTCTTCCATCTCCGCGAACGTGCCGCAGGGCGCCTCCACGGCGGCCACCCCCGACGGTCGTCACGCCGGCCAGCCGCTCGCGGAGGGCTGCTCGCCGAGCCACGGCGCCGACGTCAACGGCCCGACCGCGGTGTTCAAGTCGGTCTCCAAGTTGGACACCGAGCGCATCACCGGGGGCGTGCTGCTGAACCAGAAGGTCAATCCGCAGATCCTGGCAGCGCCCGAGGATCGGGCGAAGCTCATCGCCATGCTGCGTGCCTTCTTCAACCGACTCCACGGTTTCCACGTCCAGTACAACGTGGTCGACCGCGCCATGCTCTTGGACGCCCAGGCGCACCCCGAGCAGCACCGCGACCTGATCGTTCGCGTCGCCGGCTACAGCGCCTTCTTCGTGGTGCTGTCCAAGCAGACCCAGGACGACATCATCGCCCGCACCGAGCAGACCCTCTGACGGCCGGCATCCAACGACGAGGCAGGAGATGACCATGCGGTTCCTGATTGACGATGCGCGGCTGGATCGGGTCGAGCGGGCACTGAACTCCTTCCCCCTCATCGGGGTCACCACGAACCCGTCTATTCTCAAGGCCGGTGGCCTGACGGACTTCAAGGGCGACCTGCGTGCGATCCGGGAGCTGGTCGGGGACCGGGAACTCCACGTGCAAGTGGTCGCCCGAGACACCGAGGGCATGCTGCGGGAGGCCGACACCATCCGCGAGCTGGTGGGGGAGCCCACCTTCATCAAGATACCGACGACGGCGGCCGGGCTGCCGGCTATGCGGCGGCTCAAGGATCAGGGGGCTCGCGTGACCGCGACGGCCATCTACTCCACGGCGCAGGGGCTGCTGGCGACCGCGGCCGGGGCGGACTGCCTCGCCCCGTACATCAACCGCATGTCCAATGCGGACGTGGACCCCTACGCGGTGATCCGCGCACTGCGCCAGGACATAGACCGGGAGGGGGTGCCGACGCGGATCTTGGCGGCCAGCTTCAAGAACGTCAAGCAAGTCACCGACGCCGGAGCCGCCGGCGCTCACACCGCGACCATTGGTGCCGACGTGTTGGACGCCATGCTGGCCCTGCCGCAGGTGGAGCTGGCGGTGGACGCCTTCGCCGCCGACTTCCAGGCCGCCTTCTCCGCCCCGGGCATCGCCTGACAGACACGACGACGGCGCCCGCCCCCCTTCGCCGGGGACGGGCGCCGTCGCTACTGGCCCAAGTTCGTAGCCGTCAGGCGACCGGCTGCGGCTCGATACCCCACACCTCGGCGTAGTCGCTGATGGTGCGGTCGGAGGAGAAGCGGCCGGAGCGGGTGATGTTCACCCACGCCTTGCGCTGCCAGGCGCGCTGGTCGGCGTAGTCGGCAGCCATGGCGTCCTTGGTCTCCCGGTAGGCGGCGAAGTCACCGAGCACGTAGTACACGTCGGCGTCACCACCCTCCAGCAGGCTGCGGCGCAGATCCGCGAACCAGCCGGAGCCGTTGTCATCCAGGGTGCCGTCGGTGAAGGCATCCAGTACCCGCTTGAGGCCGGGGACGGACTCGTAGGTGGCGTGCGGATCGTAGGTGGCGCGCAGGGCCGGCAGCTCGTCCTCGGTGGCACCGAAGATGTATGCGTTCTCATCCCCGACGGCGTCCAGGATCTCCACGTTCGCGCCGTCGAGCGTGCCCAGGGTCAGGGCGCCGTTCATCATGAACTTCATATTGGACGTGCCGGAGGCCTCCTTCCCGGCCATGGAGATCTGCTCGGAAACGTCGGCGGCCGGGATGATGTGCTCGGCGGGGGAGACATTGTAATTGTGAATGAACACGACCTTAAGGGTCTTAGAGACCACCGGGTCGTTGTTCACCAGTTCCGCGATGGCGTTGATCAGCTTGATGATCGCCTTGGCACGGACGTAGCCGGGGGCGGCCTTGGCACCGAAGATGAACACCCGCGGCGGCACCTGCAGTGACGGGTCCTCCTTCATGCGGAAGTACAGGTCCAGGATGTAGATCGCATTGAGCAGCTGGCGCTTGTACTCGTGCAGACGCTTGATCTGCACGTCGAAGATGGCGTCGGGGTCGATCTCGATGCCCTCGCGCTCAGCCACCCAGGCGGCGAAGTCCACCTTGTTGGCGTGCTTGATCTCGGCCAGACGGTCCAGCAGCGCGTCATCGGCGGCGTCGGTATGCGCGCCGAGCAGCGACAGGTCCTTGACCCAGGCGTCGGAACCGGTGACCTCGTCCAGTAGCACGGACAGACGCGGGTTGCATTGGCGCAGCCAGCGGCGCGGGGTCACACCGTTGGTCTTGTTGTTGAAGCGCTCGGGCCAGATGTCGTGCCACTCCTTGAGGGTGTCGCGCTTGATGATCTCGGTGTGCAGCGCGGCCACGCCGTTGATGGAGTAGGAGGCGTAGCAGGCGATCCAGGCCATGCGGACCTTGTCACCGGCCAGGGGCGCCATGTAGTCGATGCGCATCTGGTCGACGCCGCGCTTGGCCATGTCCTGACGGAAACGACGGTCGATCTCCCGGACGATCTCGGTGATGCGCGGGAACAGGCGCTCGAAGATCGACATCTCCCAGGTCTCCAGGGCCTCGGCCAGCACCGTGTGATTGGTGTAGGCGAAGGTCTTGGTGACTACACTCCAGGCCTCATCCCAACCCAGGTGGTGCTCGTCCATCAGCAGGCGCATGAGCTCGGGAATGGCGAGCACCGGGTGGGTGTCGTTGAGCTGAACGGAGTTGAAGTCGGCGAAGCCGCTCAGATCCTCGCCGTGGTGGGATACATAGTTGTCCACGATCTCCTGCAGGGAGGCGGAGCAGAAGAAGTACTGCTGGCGCACCCGCAGGACTTTGCCCTCATAGGTGGTGTCGTTGGGGTAGAGCACGCGGGAGATGTCCGCGGTGCGCTCGCGTTCAACGATGGCGTCGGTGAAGCGCTGGGAGTTGAAGGCGTCGTAGTCGAACTCCTCCATGGGCTCGGCCCGCCACAGCCGCAGCGTGACCACGTTCTTGGTGCCGTATCCTGTGATCGGCATGTCGTAGGGAACGGCGCGCACGGTCAGGTCGTCGTAGCGGACGATGCGCTGCGCCTCCTCACGGCGGATGACGAAGGGATAGCCCTCCTCCATCCACGGGTCCGGATGCTCGGTCTGGAAGCCGTCCTCGAACAGCTGCTTGAACAGGCCATAGCGGTACAGGATTCCGTATCCGGCCACCGGCAGCTCCAGGGTTGCGCAGGAGTCCAGGAAGCAGGCGGCCAGACGTCCGAGCCCGCCGTTGCCCAGGGCGGCGTCGGGCTCCTGCTCCAAGATGTCGGTGAGATTCTGGCCGAAGGCGTTCACGGCTCGGGTGGCCTCTTCGACCAGGCCGAGGTTGGTCAGGTTGTTCAGCAGGGCACGTCCCTCAAGGAACTCGGCGGAGAAGTAGTGCTCCATCCTGCCGGCACGATACTTCTGCTCGGTGGCGTGCCAGTCGTCCGCTATGGCGTCGACGACAGCCGCGGAAAGCCCCTGCCACACTTCCATCTGCGTGGAGGCGCCGGCGGGACGACCCGAGGCGGACCGGACCTGTGAGGGTACGGTCTGGGCCAGGTTCTGCGTCATTCTTCTTCCCTTGTCAGACTACACAGGCCGCCGTTGCGATGAGAGTGCAACGGCAGAAAATGAGTACATATCGCGGGTCTCGCTGCTTGGGGCGGGGACTGCATACATGCACGCATCCGGACCATACCGGTCTCGGCAACGTCACCGCGCAGGTTTGTTGCTCACACCGGTGTGGTCGTGGCCGCGGTCCGGGCTGCAGACGTCGTCAAACGGCGTCATAAGGGCCGATCCTCCACCCCCGGGCGGACGTGTGAGACGCGCCGGAGCCGCCCGGCAAAACGCGTCGGGGCCGCCGCACCAGGCGACGGCCCCGACACGTCTAAGGAGGGCGGGCGATCGGCTATCGCCTCAGAGCCTCAGTCTCGTGACGGGCGCAGGAAGATGGCGCCCATCGGGGGGATCCGCAGCCGTACGGAGGCGGGGCGGCCGTTCCAGGGCAGCTCTTCGGCCTCGACGTGCCCGAGGTTGCCCACGCCGGAGCCGCCGTACTCGGGGGCGTCGGTGTTGATGACCTCGTCCCAGCCGCCGGCGAAGGGCAGGCCCACCCGGTAGCCCTCGTGCGGGGTGCCGGCGAAGTTGACGATCACCGCCACCAGGTCCGAGCGTCCGTCCGGGCCGGTTCCCTTGCGCAGGTAGGACAGCACGTTGTGATCGCCGTCACCGGCCTCGATCCACTCGAAGCCGCGGTGGGAGAAGTCGTCCGACCACAGGGCGGGGGAGTCCTTGTAGAAGGCGTTCAGGTCGCTGACCAGCCGCAGCAGGCCGGTGTGGCCCGGGTCGTCCAGGATCCACCAGTCCAGGGAGTTGTCCGAGTTCCACTCGGCGCCCTGCCCGAACTCCTGGCCCATGAACAGCAGCTGCTTACCGGGGTGGGACCACTGGTAGGCGTACAGGGCGCGCAGGCCGGCCAGTTCCTGCCAGGCGTCGCCGGGCATCTTGGACAGCAGCGAACCCTTGCCGTGCACGACCTCATCGTGGCTCAGCGGCAGGATGAACTGTTCGGAGAAGGCGTACACCAGGGAGAAGGTCAGTTCGCCGTGGTGGTAGCGGCGGTTGATGGGCTCCTCGGCCAGGTAGCGCAGGGTGTCGTTCATCCACCCCATGTTCCACTTCAGGCCGAAGCCCAGACCGCCGTACTCGGTGGGGGCGGTCACCCCCGGCCAGGCGGTGGACTCCTCGGCGATCATGACGGTGCCCGGGTTCTTCCGGTAGGCGGTGGCAGTGGCCTCCTGCAGGAAGCTGATCGCCTCCAGGTTCTCCCGGCCGCCGAACTGGTTGGGGTGCCACTGGCCCTCCTCACGGGAGTAGTCCAGGTAGAGCATGGAGGCGACGGCGTCCACGCGCAGCCCATCAATGTGGAACTCGCCCAGCCAGTAAAGGGCGTTGGCCACCAGGAAGTTGCGCACCTCATTGCGGCCGAAGTTGAACACGTAGGTGCCCCAGTCGGGGTGCTCACCGCGCTGCGGATCCGGGTCCTCGTACAGGGGAGTGCCGTCGAAACGCGCCAGCGCCCACTCGTCCTTGGGGAAATGCGCGGGCACCCAGTCCAGGAGAACCCCGATGCCGGCCTGGTGAAGCTTATCCACCAGGTACTTGAAGTCATCCGGGGTTCCGAAGCGCGCGGTGGGGGCGTAGTAGCCGGAGACCTGGTAGCCCCAGGACCCGCCGAAGGGGTGCTCGGCCACCGGCATGAACTCCACGTGAGTGAAGCCGGCATCCTTGACGTAGGGGACCAGCTCATCGGCCAGGCCCCGGTATCCCAGCCCCTGCCGCCAGGAGCCGATGTGCACCTCGTAGACGCTCATCGGCCCGGAGTGCGGGTCGGTGACTGCGCGGCGGGACATCCACTCCTCATCGCCCCACTCGTGGAAGCGGTCGGTGACTACGGATGCGGTGGCGGGAGGGACCTCGGTGGCACGGGCCATGGGGTCGGCCTTCTGGTGCCAGGAGCCGTCCTGGAAGCAAAGTTCGAACTTGTAACGGGCGCCCACGCCCACACCGGGGATGAACAACTCCCACACTCCGGAGGCGCCCAGGGAGCGCATGGCGGAGGCCGTACCGTCCCAGTAGTTGAAGTCGCCGACCACGCGCACGGCGCGGGCGTTGGGGGCCCACACGGCGAAAGCGACGCCCTCGACGTCCCCCATGGTGCCGGAGTAGTGCTTGATGTGTGCGCCGAGGACCTCCCAGAGTTCCTCGTGGCGGCCCTCGGAGATCAGGTAGGTGTCCATCTCTCCGAGCGTGGGCAGGAACCGGTAGGGGTCGTCGACGGTGATGGTCTCCTCCCCGTAGGTCACCTCGATCCGGTAGTCCGGAATCTCGTCCCCGGGGACGACGGCGACCCACACGCCGTCCTGCTCGTGCCGGGCGGGGAAGGAGCCCGCGGGTGTCACTACCACGACGGCGTCGGCCAGGTGGCGCACGGTGCGGATGGTTACGCCGTCGGCTCCCACATGGGCGCCGAGCACCTCGTGCGGATTGTGGTAACGGGCGTAGGCGACATCCGCGAGGACCCAGGGGTCCACCGGGACGGGTGCGGGGCCCGTGGACTCCGGCGGCGCGGCGTTGTTGGATTCGGGGGCGGGCTCGGGGCTGGTGACGTCGGTCATGTTCTCACTCTCCCATGCGGTGACCGGCTGAAGGGGGACTTTATACCGGTGCAACCCGGCGTGGAGGACGTGTCTCGCGCGAGTGCCGTCGGCGGCGCCAGACAACTGGGTGTCAGGTGGTTAGAATCACCTCGATTCCATGCAGTGGAATTGCGATCCAGTCGGGGCGGTTACGGGCCTCGTAGACCGCCTCATACAGGGCCTTGTCTAGTTCCAGGGCGTTCAGCAGTGTGACCTCTCGCTGATCAGGCCGCGGACCAGGACCGGGCGCAGTTCCCGCAGCGGTGGCCCAATACCCATCCAGGAAGGCGCCGCGCACGGCTCCCAACCAGTCTGGTTGCGCGGCGTGGCCCACCTCGGCCGCGTAGTCGAAGGAGCGCAACATGCCCGCGACGTCACGCAGGGGCTGGTCCGGGCGACTGCGCTCAGCCAGTGGACGCAGCGGCTCACCCTCGAAGTCCAACACGTACCAGTTCTCCTCCTCGACGGCGTGCAGCACCTGCCCCAGGTGGTAGTCACCATGCACCCGTGTGGCCGCCTCCAGCTGGTCCAGGGACGCAAGCTCGGCCAGTACCGTCTCGACGCGGTTGCGCAGGCCCGGCAGCTGCTCCTCCAGCTCAGGCACCTCGGTCATGGCCCATTGGGCCCGCTCGTGCAGCGTCTGCGCCAGCACAGCCGGAGTATCCGGCTCGCTGGTGCCCAGGGCGGCGGCCAGATGTATGTGCATCTGGGCGGTCGTGGTGCCGAGATTGCGGGCCAGGGCGAGAGAACGCGCACGCTTTGGACCGTCGAAGTCGTCAGCGCCGGCGAGCGCACAGAACAGTTCGAAGCCGTCGTCGGCGCGGGGTACGAAGGTACAGGCGACGGCCCCATCCGCGGTCTGCTCGGCGCCGGTGTCCTGATCGGTCCATGTCAGCGTGGTCCAGGCCACCGGGGTACGCACCCGGTCCCAGCCGTCACGCGCCAAAGCTACCGACACCTCCACATCCGGGTTACGTCCGGGCGCGAGCACGCGAAACAGCTTGACGATCAGGTCCCCGGCGGCAGCGTCCGTGTCCCCAGCCGCCGGACGGTCCCCCGGGGCGGGCATTACCACGGAGGTATTGGACTGCTCCCCGGTGGTTACCCGCAGCCGGTCTGCGCGCTCGACAATGGCCCGCGCTCCGATATCGCCTAGTGTCGTTCCGGCCGCGAGGGCAGAGCGGGCCCAGGCACGCCAGAAGCGGGGGTGGTGGGCGCCGTCGACCAGCGCTACCGGCTCGCCGTCGGGCCCGGGCATGACGAATCCCGCATTGCCCTCGACCTCGTCTACGGCAATGAAGTCGGCCAAAGCGGAGGCCGGCTCCAGCACCAGAGGAACGTGCACCAGCACCGGGTCCCCCTCGTCGCGGGGGACCGCTGCCAGCAGGTCGCGGACCCCGTCGACCGGCTCCCACCGGTGCACGATCCGCAAGGGACCTTTGGCGGCCTCCCCCTTGAGCGGGTACCAGCGGCGCTGCCGCATCCAGGTCTTCAAGGCCGGCAGTAGGGCGGCATCGTCGGGCCAGATCAGGGGGGACGGTGTGCTCGGGCTGCTCATCGGCCCTCCTCGGGCGGTGCCACCAGCCACCAGTAGCCGTGCGGTGGCAGCACAACTGTCAAACACCCCTGGGCGTCGACGGCGGGCGACGGCGCCGACGGATCACAGGCCAACACGGAGCGGGCCGTGCGTCCGGCGAGTTCAGGCACCTCCACAGTCACCTCGCAGGGGCGGTCGGCCAGATTCGCCAGGCACAGCAGTACCTCGCCGGTGGACTTATCGTTCGGCGCAGCGGTGCGGGTGTGTGCCAGTACGGCGGCGTCGGAGGCAGGCAGCAGGCGGAAGTCCCCGCACCCCAGTACGGGGTGCTCGCGCCGCACCCGCAGTGCACCCCTTAAGAAGTGCAGCAGCGAGTCGGGGTCCGCCAGTGCGTCGGCCACGCAGCGTTCGGCGTATCCGGCTGCGGTGATCAGCGGCAGTGTCAGGGCGGCGGGGTTCGCGCAGGCGGAGAAGCCCATATTCGCCGAATGATCCCACTGCATGGGGGTACGCACGGCATCGCGATCGGGCAGCCAGATGTCCTCTCCCATGCCGATCTCGTCACCGTAGTACAGGCAGGGCGAGCCGGGCAGGGACAGCAAAAGCACATGAGCCAACTCCAGTTCGGCGCGTGAGTCGCCCAGCAGCGGCGCCAGGCGCCGACGGATCCCGACATTGGCGCGCATGCGCTTTAGCGGCGCATACCAGTGGTACATGCGTTCCCGCTCGGCGTCGGTGACCATCTCCAGGGTCAACTCGTCATGGTTGCGCAGGAAGGTGCCCCACTGACCGTGCGTCGGAATCGGCGGGGTGGCCTGAAGCACCTCGCGGATCGCCGTGGCCTTACCCTCGCGCAGCGAGGAGAAGATACGCGGCATGACGGGGAAGTGGAAGCACATGGTGCATTCGGGGGCCTGTGGGCTGCCGAAGTACTCCACCACGTCGGCTGGCCACTGGTTGGCCTCCGCGATGGTGATGGTGCCGGGGAACTCCCGGTCGAGCATCGCGCGCAGTCCGGCGATCAGGTGATGCGTGCCCGGCAGGTTCTCACAGTTGGTGCCCTCCCGCTCCACCAGGTAGGGGATCGCGTCCAGACGGAACCCATCCACCCCGGTGCGAGCCCAGAACCTCACCACCTCGTGCACCGCCTCAACCACGGCCGGGTTGTCATAGTTCAGATCCGGCTGGTGGGAGAAGAAGCGATGCCAGTAGTACTGGCCGCGCACCTCGTCGTAGCTCCAATTGGAGTGCTCGGTGTCCACGAAGATGATGCGGGCGTCGGCATAGCCGGTCTCCTCGTCGGCCCACACGTAGAAGTCCCCATAGGGGCCCTCCGGGTCGCGCCGGGAGGCCTGGAACCAGGGGTGGGCGTCCGAAGTGTGGTTAAGCACCATGTCGACGACAATGCGGATACCCCGCTCATGGGCAGCCGTCACCAGGGCACGGAAGTCGTCCATCGACCCGTAGCGGGGATCGATGCCGGTGTAGTCGGCAATGTCATAGCCGCCGTCGCGCATGGGCGAGGGGTAGAAGGGCGGGATCCAGATGGCATCCACGCCCAGCCAGGCCAGGTAGTCCAACCGTGAGGCCAGACCGCGGAAGTCTCCGACGCCGTCGGCGTCGGAGTCCGCGAAGGACCGCAGCAGCGCCTCGTAGAACACCGCGGTGCGGAACCAGTCCGGATTCGGGTCGAGACCGGGTCGTGGCTGGGCGGGGAGGGCGGGAACACCGGGAATGGTCACGGGGCTCCTTCATCTATCGGCAGTTGTTCCTGGATGATTTGACGGCAAGTGAGAGCCGTCACAGGGGTGCGACGGAGAAGACGTGGGCGACTCGGCCCGCGAACGGGTCCAGGCGCACGTAGTTCTGCCCCGACCAGTCGTAGGTGTCCCCGGTCAGCTCGTCGGTGACTCGCAGCAACGGCCGGGAGCCGTCCACCCAGCCGGGCAGTCCCAACTGCTCCAGGTTCAGATAGACCTCTCCCTCTTGAGCGCCGTAGGGGTCGAGATTGACCACCGTAAGCACTGCATCGTCCTCGCCGGTGGCCGAGTGGGCGGCGTCCACCCGCTTGGAGTAGGCGATCAGGTTCTCGTTGCTGGTGGGGTGGAACCACACGTCGCGCAACTGCTGGAGAGCCGGGTGGGCTTGACGCGCCGCGTTCAGGCGGGTGAGCAGAGCCTCAATGCCGTTGACGCGGGCGGCACCGAAGTCGCGTTGCTTGAACTCGTACTTCTCATTGTCGATCTGCTCCTCGAAGCCCGGACGCGGTACGGACTCGGCCAGCTCGTAGCCGGAGTAGATGCCCCAGGTGGGCGACATCGTGGCGGCCAGTACGGCGCGCAGCTTGAAGGCGGGCACCTTCCCGTTGGTCATGAAGGGCGTGAGGATGTCGTGGGTGGTGGGCCAGAAGGTAGGACGCATGATGTGCGCGGTCTCCTGGGACAGCTCCACCAGATATTCGGTCAGCTCCTGCTTGGTGTTGCGCCAGGCGAAGTAGGTGTATGACTGGTGGAAGCCGATCTTCGCCAGGGTGCGCATCATCGCCGGGCGGGTGAAGGCCTCCGCCAGGAACAGCACCTCGGGGTTGTCCTCGCGCACCTGCCGGATCAACCGCTGCCAGAAGGGCAGGGGCTTGGTGTGGGGGTTGTCCACCCGGAAGATCGTCACACCGTGGCTGATCCAGGTGCGCACCACCTGAAGAATCGCCTGATATATGCCCTCGGGGTCGTTGTCGAAGTTCAGGGGGTAGATGTCCTGGTACTTCTTGGGCGGGTTCTCGGCGTAGGCGATGGAGCCGTCGGCCAGAATCGTGAACCACTCCGGGTGCTCGGTCACCCAGGGGTGGTCCGGAGAGCACTGCAGCGCCAGGTCCAGTGCCACCTCCATGCCGAGTTCGCGGGCGCGCACCACTAGGGCGTCGAAGTCCTCAAAGGTGCCCAGCTCCGGGTTGATGGCATCGTGTCCGCCGTCGGGGGAGCCGATACCGTAGGGGGAACCCGGATCACCGGGCTCGGCATTGAGCGTATTGTTACGGCCCTTGCGGTTGGTGGTGCCGATGGGTGAGATCGGGGTCAGGTACAGCACGTCAAAGCCCATGGCGGCGATCCGATCCAGGCGGCGGGTCGCCGTCTGCAGGGTGCCGGAGTGCCAGATGCCCTGGTCGTCCTTATGGGCGCCCAGCGAGCGCGGGAAGATCTCATACCAGGAGCCGGACAGGGCGCGGCGCCGGTCGACCTGAAGGGGGTAGGTGGCAGTCGGCGAGACGTGGTCGCGCAGCGGTAGCCGCTCCAGGGCGCCGGTAACCTCCGCAGACATCCCGGCGGCCAGCCGTTCTGCGGGCGAGGCGGCCTGGTCGCGCAGTGCGACGGCGGCGTCAAGCAGGATCTCGGTGTCGGACTCTGCCCGGTCCGGCACGGCAGCCGCGCGCTCAAGTACGCGGGCCCCCTCCTCCAGCATGAGGTCTACGTCGATGCCCGCGGGCACCTTCACGCCGGCATCGTGCGCCCAGGTGCCGTAGGGGTCGGACCAGCCCTCCACACGGATACCCCAGTCGCCCGGAGCGTCTGCGGCCAGGTGCGTCTCATAGCGGTCCAGGCCGATACCGACCTCGTACATGCGGGCGCTGGGGCCGTCACTGCCGTCCGGGCGGACCAGGACGGCAGTTGCCCCGAAGCGGTCGTGTCCCTCCCGGAATACCGTGGCCCGGACCGGGAAGACCTCGTCCGGTACCGCCTTGGCGGGCCAGCGACCGTCCTCGACGACGGGGAACACCTCCGTCACCGGGATACGGCCTACCGGGGAGTACGGCGCCGGCTGCGGAACCTCATCGGGTGCGGGCGCCGCCGGGTCGGCGGGGGCTACGTGGCTGGTGGGCGTCGTCTTCGCCGTGCGCGGCGTCGTGTTAGGGGTCACAGCACAAGCGTACCCGCCCTGACGCGTGCCGGGGCTATTCCGGTCTGCCATGAACCGAGTCAACTTCCGAATCAGTAGTTCATGTGCATGGCGGTGCGTACGGCGTCGAGGGTCTGCTCAGCCACCGCATTGGCCTTGGCGTTGCCGTCGGCCAGGACCTGCAGCAGGTAATCCTCGTTGGCGATCAGTTCGGCGCGCCGGGCGCGGATGGGGGCGAAGAACTCGTTGACCGCCTCGGTGGTGACCCGCTTGAGTGTGCCGGCGCCGCCGTCGCCGATTCGCTCGGCCAGTGCCTGCGGCTCACCGGCCCCGCACAGGGAGGCCAGGGTCAACAGGTTGGCCACCTCCGGGCGGCCCTCGGGGTCGTAGGTGATGTGCCGGTCGGAGTCGGTCTTGGCCTTCTTCAGCAACCTGGAGGTCTCGTCCGCACTCATGCGCAACTCAATGGTGTTGTGGCGGGACTTGCTCATCTTCTCCCCGTCCAGCCCCAGCAGCAGGGGCGCCTGGGACAGCAGCGCCTCTGGGCGCCGGAAGACCGGATGCTCCTTGACCGCCCGGCCATAACGCTTATCGAAGCGTTGGGCGATCATCCGGGCCTGCTCCAGATGCGGCAGCTGATCCTTGCCCACCGGCACCAGGTTGGCCTGGCAGAAGAGGATATCCGCGGCCTGATGCACCGGGTAGGTGAGCATGAGACCGGTCATGGCCCGTCCGTCGGTCGCCTCCAACTCCGCTTTGACTGTCGGGTTGCGGTGCAGCTCGGACTCGGTCACCAGCGACAGGAACGGCAGCATCAACTGGTTGGCTGCCGGAACGGCCGAATGGGCGAAGATCGTGGAGCGCTGTGGGTCCACACCGACCGCGAGCGTGTCCGCAACCAGCGACAGTACGCGCTCGCGGATCGGGCCGACGCCGTCGCGGTCGGTGACCACCTGGTAGTCGGCCACCAGGATCCAGGTGTCCACGCCCCGGTCCTGGATCGGCTGCCAGGAGTGCATGGTTCCGAAGTAGTGACCCAGGTGCATGTTGCCGGTAGGACGTACACCCGTGAGCATCCGGTAGCGGCCGGGGTTGATGTCCAGATCGGCCTCGATCTCGGCGCTGCGGGCCTGTGAGCGGGCAAGGGACGCCGCGTCGGTGGACCGCGAAAGGGCCTCACCCGCATCCGTGCCGGCGATGCCGTTGGCGGCGTCGCCGGAGGGGGAATCGGCGGTCACGTCGTGCTGGGTCATGGCCGCCATCCTAAAGGGTATCGGCCACCTGGCTGGAATCGTGCCTCCGAGAGGTTCCGGGCACCGGCATCCTGTCGCGGATCGGCAGAAACGAGTCGGCCGTCTAAGCCTCGCGATGAATCCTCGGCTTCCCCTCGGTAAGACCGACCAGCTGCTCGCCGGACAGGTAGATGCGTAGGGACAGGGCGTCCAGAGTGGTGGTGTCTCCGGGCCGATCCTGACGGCAGTCCGTGGCCCCTGACCGAGAGGTGTGTGCGCGTTCGGGTCGGAGTGCACGGGCTCGGGCGGCGGGGCCGCGGCGGACTCTGTGAGCCAGCGCGAAGGCCGAGGTGTGGGGGCGAGGCACCGCCCAAGTGGAGTCCCACATGAGGTGCCAGTCGGTGCCGTGCCCGTCGGGGAGCGTGACCTCCGCCTGGCTCAGGGAGCCGTTGATGAGCAGTAACAGGTCGGCGTCGCCCATTTGGGTGCCCGAGCGGAGCATCTGCACCACTCGGGTCCAGGGATCGTGCCAGGCGCCCACGTCCATGGGGTCGGAGTTCGCTTGGTACCAGGACAGGTCGGGCAGGGTGTGTCCGTCGGGGATGGAGCCCGATGCGAAGGTCGTCGGACGCATTACAGGGTGCTGGTCGCGCAGATTGATCAGGAAGTTCGTGGTGGCGATGAGGTCGCGCTGCCAAGTGGCCAGGTTCCAGTCAAACCAGGAGATCTCCGAGTCCTGGCAGTAGGAGTTGTTGTTCCCGCCTTGACTTCGGCCCAGTTCGTCCCCACCCAGCAGCATGGGCGTGCCGGCTGAGACCAACAGGGTGGCCAGTACATTCCGGGAGGAGCGGCGCCGCAGAATCTCGATCGGCCCGCCACCCATTCCCTCGGGCAGCGGACCCTCGAACCCGTGGTTCCAGGAGCGGTTGTCATCCGTGCCGTCGCGGTTGTCCTCACCGTTGGCCAGGTTGTGCTTGTAGTCGTAACTCACCAGGTCGCGCAGGGTGAAGCCGTCGTGGGCGGTGACGAAGTTGATCGATGCCAGCGGTCCGCGTCCGCCCGGGTACTCGCCGTAGCTGAACATGTCGGCGCTGCCGCTCAGGCGGGTGGCCAGATCTCGCAGGTCATTGCCGGGACGGCCCTTGGACATCTCGGAGGCGTCGTGCAGCCAGAAGGAGCGCACGGTGCCACGATAGCGGTCATTCCAGTCGTGGAAGGGCGCCGGGAACTCGCCCGTGCGCCAACCGCCCGGGCCGATGTCCCAGGGCTCGGCGATCAGCTTGGCGTGCTGCAGGATCGGGTCGGTGGCCATGCCGATCAGAAGCGGGTGTCGTGCCTGGAATTCGGACGCGTCCCGTCCCAGTGTGACCGCCAGGTCGAAGCGGAAGCCGTCAATGCCGACGTCGCCGGCCCAGTAGCGCAGCGAGTCCAGCACCAACTGCACCGCCCGGGTGGAGCGGAAGTCCACCGTATTGCCAGTGCCGGTGACGTCCACGTACTGGGCGGGACGGTAGGGGGCGTGCAGGTAGTACTCAAGATTGTCCAGGCCCCGCAGAGACAGTGCGGGCCCGTCCATGCCCGATTCGCAGGTGTGGTTGTAGACCACGTCCATGATGACTTCGAGTCCCGCCTCGTGCAGCAGGGAGACCATGCCGCGGAACTCGTCCAGAACGGCCTGCGGGCCGGCCTCGCGGGCCGCCCGGGTGGCGTAGGACGGCTCGGGTGCGAAGTATGACAGAGTCGAGTAGCCCCAGTAGTTGGTTCGTCCACGCTGTAGGAGGAAGGCCTCGGAGAAGGCGGCGTGCACGGGCAGCAGTTCCACGGTGGTCACACCGAGTGAGTGCAGGTGGGATATGGCGGCCGGGTGCGCCAGGCCCGCATAGGTGCCGCGCAGCTGCGGCGGAACGCCGGGCATCGAGTGGGTGAAGCCCTTTACGTGCGTCTCGTAGATGACCGTGCGGTCCTCGGGCACCTTCGGTCCGGGTACCACCGGGAACTGCTCACCGGTGACCACGCCTAGCGCCATATTGTCGGCCGAGTCGAGTTCGGAGCGGAAGAACGGGATATGGGTGGGGGCGAGCTCGGCGTCGACGGCGTGCGCGTAAAGCTCGGGTCCCAGACGGGGAGAGCCGTCGATGGCGCGGGCGTAGGGGTCCAGCAACAGCTTGCGTGGGTTGAACAGCAGCCCCTCCGACGGATTCCACTGGCCATGTACTCGGTAGCCGTAGCGCTGTCCGGCGCGTACACCCGGAACATTGGCGCTCCAGGCGCCGCGAACGGGCCCGTGCATGCCGATTCTTCGTTCGGAGGTGATCGCACCGGCCGCATCGACTTCGAGCAGACACAGGTCGACTGCCTCGGCACGCGGTGCCACTACTACGAAGTCGGCACCGTCCTCGAGGAGCCTGACGCCCAGGCGAGTGCGGTCCGAGGCTTCGGAATCGGCACGGGCAGCGGCTTGCAGCTCTGGCGTGGAGGACATGGGCATGAAGCTTATTGTCTGGTATCGGGGAGTGCGGCGCCACTTCGTGACCGTTGTTCGTGATCGACGGCTTACATCTCGGGGGTATGGCCATCGTTGCTGAGGGTAGGCAGGGGGCGTTCGGGCAGGCTGTGCGGTCCACGACTCGGGGTTCGCGCGTGGCCCGGCCGATGCCGGGGCGGGTGTCGGTGAGGCCCGGTGAGCGGACGGCGTAACCCGGACGGGGTGACCCACGGCTCACCGGCGGTCATAGCGTGATATGGCAATCTTGTATGCATGAAAATAGTCGTCTGCATCAAGCACGTACCTGATGTGCAGTCCGAGCGTCGCCTGGAGGAGGGACGCCTGGTCCGCGGCGAGGAGGATGTCCTCAACGAGCTCGATGAGAACGCCGTCGAGGCCGCCGTATCGCTGGTCGAGGACCTGGGCGGCGAGGTGATCGCCCTATCCATGGGGCCCGAGGACGCGGAGGACGGGGTGCGCCGCGCCCTGCAGATGGGTGCCGATTCTGGTGTTGTGGTCAGTGATGAGGTCCTCGTGGGGGCCGATGTTCCGACCACTGCGCGCACGCTCGCCGCCGCCGTCTCCAAGATCGGTGGAGCCGCCACCGGTATGGGGGATGTGGATCTGATCGTTACCGGCATGGCCTCTCTGGATGCCATGACCTCCATGCTCCCCGGGGCGCTCGCCGCCGCACTGCACGTGCCTGCCCTGACGCTGGCGAGTTCGCTGGAGGTTAGTGCGGATGAGGCCACTATCACCCGGTTGACCGGCACCGTCAGTGAGGTGCTCAGCGCCCCACTGCCCGCGCTCGTATCGGTCACCGATCAGGCGAACGAGCCGCGCTACCCGAACTTCGCGGCGATGCGTGCGGCCCGCAAGAAGCCGGTAGACATCTGGGACGCCACCGATCTCGGTCTCGACATATCCGCCGAACCCGGCATCGCCGTTGTCGACTTCGCCGAACGGCCGGCCCGCCAGGCGGGCGTGATTCGCACCGACTCGGGCGAGGCCGGGCGTGAGCTGGCCGTCTGGCTGGTTGAGAACGATCTCGTTTGAGCCGATACGGACCGGAAGGAAGACAACAAGCCATGGAAAGCACATCTGTCGCCGCTGCCGGCGCTCTGGCCGCGCCCGTCCTCGTGCTGGTGGACCGCACTCCTGAAGGTGCACCCACCAATGCCGCCCTGGGCCTGGTGACCACTGCCCGCCGACTGACCGCTGTAGACGTCGTTGCTCTGGTCCTTGGCGCGGTCGACGCTGAAAATGCCAGGCTCCTCGGCGCTGCCGGTGCGACCCGGCTGCTCGTAGCCGACACCGGTGGCCGCGAGTCAGTCACCGCTGTTGCCGCCGACGCCGTTGTTGCGGCCGTGAATTCGATCGGCCCGGCCGTTGCCCTGGTCGGTAGCGACTACCGCGGAAAGGAGATCGCCGGGAGGGCAGCGGTCCTGCTGGGCTCGGCCTGTGCCTCAGATGTGGGTGACCTGCAGGTGGTCGGCAGTGAGCTGCGCGCCTCCAAGCTGGTTCTGTCAGGCACCTGGTCCACTACCATGACCGTTTCCGCGCAGTCGGACCGGACTCCGGTCATCTCAGTCCACCCCAGTGCGGTCGAGCCCGGGCCGGCAGTCTCGGAGGCGGGAGAGCCGCCCGTGGAGGTACTCGACGTGCCCCTGACCGCGGAGGCCGCCGCCGTCAAGGTCGTCTCCCGCCAGGTCGTCGATGCTGCGGCAGGCCCCGACCTGGCCGAAGCGCAGCGCGTTGTGGTGATGGGACGCGGTACCGACGGCGATGTGGACCTGGTGCATTCGCTGGCCGACCCGCTTCAGGCCGCCATCGGCGCCACCCGGGTCGCCTGCGACGAGGGCTGGATCGAGCGCTCCGCCCAGGTGGGTCAGACCGGTGCTTCCGTTGCCCCGCGCCTGTACATCGGGCTGGGCGTGTCCGGCGCCATCCACCACACCAGCGGCATCCAGGGAGCCGGTGCGATCGTCGCCATCTGCGACGACTCCGAGGCGCCGATCTTCGAGATGGCCGATTACGGCGTGGTCGGCGACGTCGCCGAGGTCGTGCCCCAACTGGTGGAGGAGTTGGCGCGCCTGCGTGGCTGAGCGTCATCTTCTGTACTTCCGACAGTCCGCCCCGTCCCGGTTCGTTCCGGGGCGGGGCGGCTTCATGCGCCGAGATCGGTAGTTGTTACGTGCCGAGATCGGTCGATATGGCGGAGCGCGGGTATTTCTGCGCAAGCCACGGTGGGCATGGGGCTGGGCGCGTCGGGACGGAGAGGTTGACTTCCGCACACCCCATGTGTCACTGTATTAGTGCAGTGATACAGATGGCCTTTCGGTCACCTGTGGGCTGCGCTCATGAGCACATTCGTCCGCCCGTAAGAGGGGAGGCCTCGTGGATCTTGACGGCTCCCGGCCGATCTGGCTGCAACTGGTTGACGACTTCCGCCTGCGGATCGTCACCGGCGCCTGGCCGACCGGCACCCGGATACCCAGCGTGCGCGAACTGGCCATGCAATCCGGCGTCAACCCCAACACCGTCCAACGTGCCCTCACCGAACTCGATCGCACCGGCATGACCGGCACCGAAAGGACCGCAGGCCGCTTCGTCACCACGGATACCGCCGTCGTCGATGCCGTGCGCCGAGAGTTCGCCACCGACGCCACGGACGCCTTCATCACCGCCCTCACCGCCGTCGGCATGGATCTGGCGCAGGCGTCCGCGCTCCTTCAGGAGCGCTGGACCGAACGTCCTGCCATGCCCGAGGCAGACACAGGAGAAAACCCATGAACCGGCACTCATCGGCTCCGCCGTCGCCCGCGGCGCGCTTCACTGCCGTCCCCATCCCCGACGGCGCCGCGCCACTGATTCGGGTGGCGCACCTGACTAAGACCTACCGCGGACGCCCGGCGCTGGCGGACCTGACCCTGGACCTACCGGCCGGCCGGATTATCGGGCTCATGGGCTCCAACGGCTCGGGCAAAACCACCCTGCTCAAGGTACTGGCCGGACTGCTGTCCGAGTACGACGGCCGGGTACGGGTAGGCGGCCATGCGCCCGGGCCGCGGTCCAAGGCGCTGGTCGCCTTCCTGCCCGATGTCGACTTCCTGACCTCGGGGCTCAATGCCGAGCAGGCCATCGCCATGTTCTCCCGGCTCTTCCCCGACTTCGACGCCGACCACGCCCGCGAGTTGGTCGAGTTCTTCGGCCTGCCGAAGGATCGGAGTCTGAAGGAGATGAGCAAGGGCATGGGGGAGAAGCTGCGCGTCAGCCTGATCATGGCGCGCCGCGCCCGTGTCTACCTGCTGGACGAGCCCATCTCCGGGGTCGACCCCGCCGCCCGCGATGTCATCCTCAGCGGCGTCCTGCGCAACTTCGACCCCGAGGCGCTGATGGTCATTTCCACCCACCTGATCGCCGACGTGGAGCCGATCGTCGACTCCGTCGTCTTCCTCAAGGACGGACGCCTGCTGCTGGCCGGCGATGCCGATGACCTGCGTGAGGCTCACGGCATGAGCCTGGACGCTCTGTTTAGGAAGGAGTACCACTGATGCTGCGCACACTGTTCACCGAGGAGATCCGTACCCAGGTGCCGCACAGTGCCGCTGCTGTGGGCGTGGCCCTTGTTGTTTTCACCGTCTCATTGGGACTGTGGCGCTTGCTGGAGAACGTCAGCGTCATCGCCTTTCTGCTGCAACTGGTATCCATGGTGGCCGCAGTAGCCATCCCGATCGTAGTCGGCGCTCTAGTGGTGACCGAGTACTGGCAGTCCATGTACGGTCCGCGCGGCTACCTGACCATGACGATTCCGGCGCGCGGGCGCACGATCTTCACCGCCAAGACGCTTTACTCGTATCTGGCGGTTCTCGTCGCCGGCATGTTGGGCACCGCCTGCCTGCTGGCGTGGTTCGCAGTGCTCGCCCACAGCAATGGCTCATCACTGGGTGATGTGCTGGAGCCGTTCAAGATCATGTGGCGGACCGCCTCAATCGCTGTGCGAGTGCTTTGGCTCGTGGCGATTCCACTCTCCTTGGCCGTGACTGTCTTGCAAGTTGCCACCGTAATGAGCGTCGGTGCCCGGGAGCCCTGGAACCACCTCGGGTTCGGGGCGCCGCTGATCGGAGTTGTGATCCTGTATGGCGTCAATCAGTTCGTTGGGTTGGTAGGCACGTTGTTCATTCCCATCAGCCTGGACCTGACCACCTTTGAGTTCACGACTCGTATCATGTGGAGCCAGTTCCTTGACTCTGTTCGCACGGGGAGTGATCCAACGCTGGTTGGGCTGGGAACCTTCTTCCTCGGGCCGCTGCTGGCGGCCGTGATGGGCTGGTGGGCGGTGCGCTCCATCGAGTGCCACACCTCTTTGCGCTGATTTGAGGTCCAAGGGAATTGGTCATGTGGACCGTGGCAGATCATGGGGGAGGGGACATGGACGAGAGTTCGAATCGGAGCGAGTCTCCCGCCGCGCGAGCGGTGAACGTGAAGCGCTCAATCGGGGGAAGGCCGGTGCTCACCGGCCTGACCCTGGAGATCGGACGCGGCAGTGTCTTCGGCCTGCTGGGCCCCAATGGGGCCGGCAAGACCACCACTGTCCGGCTGCTGACCGGGATGATTCCCACGGATGCCGGGAGGATTGAAGTCCTGGGTGAGACCGTCACCCGTAACAGCGCACCGAGCCTGCGTTCCCGCGTAGGCGTGCAGTCCGACTATTCGCTCTACCAGGAACTGACCCTGCGCGAGAACCTCGTCTTCTGGGGCTAGCTGATGGGAATGCGGGCCGACCGGGTGCGTAGGCGTACCGAGGAATTAGCCGAGATGTTCGGTCTTGCCGAACGACTGGACTCCCGGCTCGGAGAATTCAGCAAGGGCATGGCCCTCAATGCTGTTCTGGCACGCACCTTGCTGGCCCGTCCGGAAGTCATCTTCCTGGATGAACCGATCGCAGGACTGGATCCGGAGGCCGCCGAGGATCTCCTGGTCTACCTGCGGCGGTTCGCCGACCAGGGTGCGCCAGTATTCGTGTGCACTCACCAGCTGCACGGATTCGCAAGCGTATGCGATCAGGTCGACATCCTGAACCGGGGGCGTCTGGTCGCTCACGGCGCAGTCGATGAGCTCCTCCGCAGGCGTTGGCCCACCACGGTTCTGGATGTCTCAACCCCGGACATCCGGGAGGCGTTGGCCGTGGCCGGCCCGGATGCGCAGGCCTCGCCCGGGGTGGTTCACATCCCGCTGCCCGAGGCCGAAAACGCCTCCGACCGCCCCAACCGGGCCGCCCGACTAGTATCCGACCTGGTCGCTGCCGGGGTACGCGTGAATGCGGTGACCCCCCAGTCCCACTCGCTCAAGGAACTGTATTTCGCATTCATTCAGAACGGTTCGGACCAACACGGCAACGCTCACCAATCCTGAGAGGAGGAGTCATGTACGGTAATGCTGAACGCCCTTCCCGAGCCCGGATGACGGTGCTGATTCGCAACGAGTGGAAGAGGTCTTTGCGTGATGTCAATGCTCTCGTCCCCGTACTGCTGTTCCCGCTGCTGTTCAGTATTCTGCTGCCGGGACTGGTAATCGGAGTGGTGGCGAACTCCGAAGACACCGTCAAGCAGCTGCGCGGGCTGGAGGCCTTCTTGGAACGCGTGGGTGCCGCGGTCGCAACCGGCGCCGGGGCCCAGGAAGTAATAGTCACCGCTATTACGATGTATGTCTTCGCCCCCATGTTCCTGCTCATCCCGATGGTGGTGGCCACTGCTGGCGCCTCAGCGGCATTCGTGGGGGAGTGGGAACGAGGCACACTTGACGGCCTGCTTTACGGGCCGGCGTCCTTCCGCGAGATCTTCCTGGCCAAGACTCTCGCCTCCACCATCCCGGCGGTTGCAGTCACCTGGATCGCCTTCCTGGCTTTCACCGTGATAGTAAATGCTGCCGGGTGGCCGGTCATGGGGCGCGTCTTCTTTCCCAACCCCACCTGGGTGATCGCCGTCGCCGTATTGATACCGCTACTGGCCTTCGTCATTGTCGGTTCCATCGTCGCCATTTCCAATCGGGCGCGTTCGGTGCAGTCGGCTCAGGGAGTCGTGGTTTTCTTCTTCCTGCCGCTGGTGGCGTCGATCGTCTCGCAAGCCACCGGTGCGATTCTTCTCAACCATACCTTCGTCGCACTCACAGGCGGCTTACTAGCCCTACTGGCCGTCCTCGTATACCGGGTCCTCGGTCGAGTCATTGAGGACCCCGATCTCGTGCTCAAGACCTGAGGGCGGAGTCGGCAGGACCCTCTGACCCGACTTATACGACAGTCGCCTGGGCCAGCACCCGGCGGCCGTCGTCCCCGCCGTAGACGACGACGCTCTGCCCGGCGGCCAGGCCCCGCAGGGGCTGACGCAGCACCGCGTGCAGTGTGCCGCCGGCGGCGTCCACGGTCACGTCCGCGGGCACCGGGCGGCCGTGCGCCCGCACCTGGACGGTCACGTCCTGCCAACCGACGCCGCCCGGAAGCGGGGCGGGGGAGCCCAGCAGCACCAGGTCCCTGCCGTCAACGACGGTGCGCTGCAGCAGCTCGGCGGGGCCGACGACGACCTCGTTGGTGCTCGGGCGCGTCTCAATGACGTACCGGGGGCGGCCGTCCGTGGCGGGGCGCGTCAGCCCCAGGCCCTTGCGCTGGCCGACGGTGAAGCCGAAGTAGCCTTCGTGGGTGCCTAGCACCTCGCCGTCGGGGGAGACGATGCTGCCCTCCTGGACGCCGAGGCTGCGCTGCAGGAAGCCGCGGGTGTCGCCGTCGGCGACGAAGCAGATGTCGTAGGAGTCGGGCTTGTCGGCCACCGGCAGGCCGCGGCGCTCGGCCTCGGCGCGCACCGCCGCCTTGGAGGGGGCATCCCCGAGGGGGAACAGGGCGCGGGACAGCCCCTCGCGCCCGGAGACGGCCAGCACGTAGGACTGGTCCTTGGCCACATCGGCGGCGCGGCGCAGTTCCAGGGTGTTCGCCTGGCCGGGGCGGCCGTCGGCGGCGCCGCCGCGCAGGCGGGCGTAGTGGCCGGTGACGACGGCGTCGAAGCCCAGGGCCAGGCCGCGCTCCAGGAGCACGTCGAACTTGACGCGTTCGTTGCAGCGCACGCACGGGTTGGGGGTGCGGCCGGCGCGGTACTCGGACAGGAAGTCGGCGACCACCCGCTCTTCGAACTCCTCCGACAGGTCCCACACGTAGAAGGGGATGCCCAGGATCTCGGCGGCCCAGCGGGCGTCGCCGGCGTCCTCGATGGAGCAGCAGCCGCGGGCGCCGGAGCGGGTGGCGGCCCGGTTACGGGTCAGGGCCATGTGCACGCCGACCACCTCGTGGCCGGCGTCTACGGCGCGCGCGGCGGCGACGGCGGAGTCGACTCCGCCGGACATGGCTGCCAGTACGCGCACGCGTGCTCCTTCCGCCTCGCTCTCCTTGGCGCCCGGGTGGGCGGATGCAGCCTACCGCGGCCAGCGGAGAAGCCCTGCCTTGGGGAAGACTCCATGGTGTAGCCCGAGCCGATTCGGACTGCGACGCGCCCAGGCACGACGAACACATTTCCCTACTACCAAGCGCAAACGTGCTACAACGACGCCCCTTGGGAGGGAGACTCGTGCGGAAACTGTAGTAGCCTCTGCTCCGCATGCCGTATGAAGGCACTCCCGGCAAGGGAGTTCCTCAGGCAAGCAGCCAACACCCCTGACCAATTGGGCCGTTTAATGATGGAAAGCCTCGGCTTCAGTTGTAGCAACATGCTTTAGTGGAAGGAGAACGTGATGGAGACATTACGCGAGTTCGATGCGCGTGTCGACTTGTTTCAGACAAATTCGGTCCCGGATGAGCCCGGGTTTGGCCTTCCTGAGTCACTGGAGGAAAAGGTGTCTCCACGGGATGGTGCGTTGCGCCCCTTCCACGGCGTCACAGTTGCCTACTTTCTGGATGGTCAGGCACAAGAACTAGTCGGAACGCTCACCGAGGATCTCTACGCCCGATTTGGCGGGTCGCTATCAGCGCCATTGCCATTGGCGATGGCGCACGTGACACTCCATGATCTCTACGCTAGTCCAGATCCGAAAACACTGAGACAGATGATGTCGGCCAGCGCGAAGACAGCTACGGATCTCGTAACGCATGCGCGCGATGTCGGATCGATTCACACTACATGTACCGCGGTATTCAACATGGTGAATACGAGCGTTGTCATTGGGATTCGTGCTACTGACGAAGGGGAACACCGTAAGCTTTTGGCGGCTCGAGGTCTGTTTGATACGATTGTCCCCTCTGGGCCGTTCACTCCCCACATAACTGTTGCGTATTATAGGCCAGCAGCGCCCGCGCCGTTGTCGCCAACCAAGCTCCGCAACACTCTTAGCGAGTATACCCAGAAAATCCAGGGCAGACCCATCCTGCTCGCGCCCGAGCGCCTCCACGCCTTGTACTTCGACTCTATGGACAACTATTGGGAGGTCGGGCTTTGACTCGAGTGGGAGCGTCTGGCATATCAGTAAATGGAGTATTTGCAGCTAGCCTTGCTGTACAAGGTACGGAGAACCTCGACTCGAAGCAGGAGGTGATCGCGAAATTCGTCAAGTCTGGCGAGCCTATTCGATTCGAATTTGACGAAACTAGCGGATGGCTATTCGCTTACTCAACGTGGTTCGAGTGCATCAGCCCACAGGTAGCATACACTGTACGTCGCACCATCGTGGAGCTAGATACCGACGCGTGGTTCGTGTCTTTCTCCCCGCCGAGAGAAGCATTTGTGGTGCACCGTTCTGTGGGGCATGTACAGTCGGTGGGTGTGGGGTCATGGGACTTTGAGAACGGCGGAGATAACTTCGCGGTAATTGCCGGTACTCCGTGCGCACCGTGGACCGATCGTCAGGAACTGCTGGATGCAGTCTCCGATGCGTTCGTGATCGATGGGATCGACGCTGGGCGCGTCGCAATGGGGTACGACTCGCAGACTGTTTCCGGACGAATAACTGAATCGGACATTCAATGCTATGGACGCTACTATGAAGCGAGTCGCAACATGTGCGAAACCGACGAGGATGATCCTGTCGTGCATGTTGCTGACCCAGGAGGGATATACCAACTCCCGTACGAATCGTTGATGCATATGGGTGTGTTCAGCTCCGATCTCGAAGGTTACTCTATGGGCAAGGGAGGCTCATTAGCGTCGCGCCTGTTGGAGGACAACAACAGCGTGCGGTATTTGATCACAACTCCGCGCGTGACCGGTGATCTTGAGATTGAGGCCGCGGTCTGTCATTTCGATGGATCCGAACAAGTAGTCCAGTTGCTGCCTGGAGTGAGGGTACGAGCGACATCCAAAGCCGATTTAGCCGAAGGAATTGTGGTGCAGGAAAGATGTCTCCCTAGCGATTACAACCGTTTTGATCCCGAATCGGGTATTGCGCCTATCAATAACACTGGCGTCAGGCGAGTCGTGCCAGATGTCTACATCTTCGACCACAGTCAGAGGCTTTCTCCTTGGGATGGCATGCAGTCGGAATGGAACATCGATTCGACTTCCGGAATAGCGGCAATATTTCCTTCAATCGCGGTATCGCGAAGATCTGCGAACGTGGCGTCCGAACCTCCGACTGCCTTTGTCAAGATCCGTGAAGAGGAACGTGCGCACCTTCACCCCAGCTTCACCGAGGTCTACTATTGTGCGGCCGGAGCGATCGATCTCGCGATATTCATCAGGGGGCGTCGTGAGATTATCCACATCGAACACGGTGCGTTTGCCGTAGTTCGTGAAGGGGTACCGCACCTAGTGCAAGCGGCCTCCGGAGACGAGACGGGACGCTTCAGCCAGATCTGCGTGCAACTGCCATCTCGCTTCCACTACCCATTTCACCAGACAAAACGTAACTACATACCGGAGGTAGCATGGTGACATCAGCCATCAAGGCGACGAATCTTTCGAAGACTTACCGGATTCAGGAGCGGGGTGACGGATTGTTGGGCTCCCTCACCACTATGTTCCATCGAAGTTTCAGCGAAATTGAGGCGGTGTCTGATCTATCTCTCGAGATTGCGCCCGGTGAGTTCGTCGGATTTCTTGGCCCAAACGGAGCTGGGAAGTCCACCACCATCAAGATGCTTACCGGCGTACTTAGGCCGGACGTCGGAGAGGTGATGGTACACGGTGTTTCGCCGAGCAAGGATCGCATTCTAAATGCGCGTCAGATTGGTGTCGTTTTTGGTCAGCGGTCACAGTTAAATTGGGACGTACCTGTTCGCGAGTCTTTGCGGCTAGTCGGAGCTATTTACGGTCTCTCCCGAAACGACGCAGAGGCACGTATCGATGAGATGACGACGGATCTCGATCTTGGCGAGTTGCTGTCGCTGCCGACTCGCCAGCTGTCTTTGGGACAGAAGATGCGCTGCGAGCTTGCTGCCTCGCTCCTACATCGACCAAAGGTGGTGTTTCTGGACGAGCCTACGATCGGGTTGGATGTTACGGTGAAGGCAACGATTCGATCGTACCTACAACAGATCAACGTCCAAGACGGTACAACGATTCTGCTTACGACACATGATATGGGAGACGTCGAGGCATTATGCAAACGGTTGGTAGTAATTGACGACGGCCGAACGGTGTTCGACGGAGACATTGACCGGCTTAAAAGCGCGATCACTCCGTTTCGCACCGTCGAATTCACTTTTGATGAGGGCTGGCCCATAGACAGGAATATCGAGCTGCCTGAAACAGCACACATTGCTAATATTGATGAACGACATCTGGTAGTCGAGTTCGATCCGGAGGCGACAACAAACGGGCGCGTGATTTCTGCGGTGACCTCAGTAATGGAAGTAGATGACGTTAGTGTCGGCGACCCTGACGTCGAATCTATCATTGGCCAGATCTATGCGGGAGGTCTTAAATGAGAGGCTATGTTGCGATCACGCGAGTTGCGTTTTCGGCAGGCATTGCGTACCGCAGTGCTTATTGGTTCGGCCTTCTTGGTCTGCTATTCAAGGTCTCGTTGTTGTATTTCTTTTGGCGTGCGGTCTTTGCGCAACGAGAGGCCATCGGAGATATGGGTCTTGAGCAGATGGCCGGATATGTTGTCTTGTCGTCACTGGTGACAGAGTTCAACGCCTTCGGAGCGGGTAGGATCTTGTCACTCATGGTCGCCCGAGGAGAGATCGCGGTCGAGCTGGTTCGCCCGTATTCCATCATAGGTCATCTTCTGGCGGCCAATGCGGGTCAAAAGCTTGTGGAGCTTACTAAATCGGGCGCCGCGCTGGTTGTCGTGGGCTTCTTAGTTGCCCCGTCGGTATTCCTTACGAGCCTGAATAGCTACGTCGCGCTAGCGGTTGCTATTGTTTTGGGCGGCGTCACGATACAGCTTCTGGACTTGCTGATCGCATGCTTGGCTTTCTGGACTAACAATACGTGGGGGTTATGGCTTGTCAGGAACTCGATTGTGGCGCTGTTCTCAGGTGCATTACTTCCTTTGTCTTTGTTTCCGACTTGGTTTCAGACATTTGCTTTCATGCTGCCTTACGCTAATGCGCTCTACTCTCCTCTTAGGCACTTTTTAACGCCGAGTGGGGGTGTCGATTGGTTAAGTTTGTATGGAATTCAGCTACTTTGGATCTTGGTTAGTGCGTGCATGGCAAAGATCGTGTTGCGGCTCGCCGTTCGACGCGTAGAGGTATTTGGGGGTTAGAAGAGTATGCATGGATTGGTTTACTTTGCGTATTTACGCGCGCACGTAATTAGCGTGCTTAGGTTTCGGCTGGACTTCGTAATTGGTCTGGCTTCTTCTTTGCTCGAGACGGCGCTCTCGGCGGTATTCTTGATGGTGGTTTTTTCCCAGGTCAATGCATTAGCTGGCGTGCCGTTTTCCGACGTATTGCTTATGTTTGCATTCAGTACTTTGGGGCGCGCCGGTCACCTGCTTTTCTTCGATAACCTTTGGGTTCTAGGGTCAAGATTTATTCAACAAGGTGAATTTGATCGCGTTCTGGTTCGCCCGCGCGGCTTACTATTTCAGGTTGTCGCTGAACGGGTTAATATACAAGGTATTGGACAGGTTATTGTTGGTGTTCTTGCATTGGGCTGGGCGCTGATGTGTCATACGCCGTTTGTCGGTATCGCGTCCTTGTTGGCGATCCCGTTGCTGATTGCGGCGAGTGCGGCAGTGTTCATTCTCGTGCATGTATGCCTTGCGTCTTTGTCGTTCTGGCTCGTGGATTCTTCTGGGGTTATGTCGGCGGTGTTTTCGGTGGCGTCGTTTGGCCAGTATCCGCTAGGTATTTTTCCGACGGCGGTTAGTGGCGTTCTTTTGACGGTGCTTCCTTTTGCGTTTACTGGCTACGTCCCAGCAGGCTTGCTTACCGGCGATCTCGGGTTTGGATGGGCGATGGCGCTGATGGGTGTACTGGTCGCGCTCGTGTACGCCGCGGCTGCGCTCTGGCGGCGGGGCGTCGCTGAGTACACGAGCACGGGGAGCTGAGGCCTGTTTGATTCGATGTTGTTGCGTCGTCTGCCGCTACCTTGTTGGTGGTTCCGGGTGGTCCGGTGCCGGGCCAGCCGCGGTGGGCATGATATGTCTACGCAATGATCCGGGCGGTGTTGGAACCCAAGGTGGCGGGTGGATGGTGATTGCTGATTAGGGGAACGGCCCGAGGCGCCTTAGCCTTAGAGTCCTTTCGTAACGTGGGTGCGGGGCCGTCTGCCTGGCAGGCTGACCCACCAACACACGAAAGAGCGCGGGAAGATGGATATCGAGGACGTGGACTGGAGTGCTGGGCTTTTTTGGACTCTTGGTTGCTGTGTGTTTGTCAGGTCGCTTTCGGGGCTCTGTCAAGCCCCGGGTTTTGTGGAGGGTGTTTTATCTGGCGCCGGTGGTTGCCGGCTGGGGTTGGTTGGTGGTGATCTGCTCGCCGATGTCCTCGGCGTCGGCGTTGTCGATGGTGTCGGTGTCGATGTTGTCGTCTGGTGGGGTGTAGGCCTGCTCGTGCTGGATAGGGGCGTGCATGCCGATGGCGGAGTGGGGGCGGGTCGTGTTGAACCAGTGCACCCACTCAGCGGTAGCGAACACGGGCATCGTCGATGCCCTCCCACGGGCCGTGCTCGTCGAGGTACTTGCGGTTGCGGATCAATTCCGCTTTGTACAGGGAGTTCAGGGCTTCGGCCAGAGCGTTGTCGTAGGAATCTCCCTTCGACCCGACCGAGGCGACCGCGTCGCAGTCGGACAGGGCCTGCCCGTAACGGATCGCCCGGTACTGCACACCGCGGTCGGAATGGTGGACCAGGCCCTTCAGGTCCGCGCCCTCGCGCTGGCGCTGCCAGATCCCCATTTTCAGGGCGTCCAGGGCCATGTCGGTGTACAGGCTCGTAGACGTCTGCCACCCGATGATCCTGCGGGAGTAGACGTCGGTGACGAAAGCCACATACACCCAGCCCGACAGGGTGCGCACGTAGGTTATGTCCGCGACCCACAACTCGTTGGGCTTGAACGCGCTGAAGTGCCGGTTCACCAGATCCGCGGGGCACTGGTCCTTGGGCGCGCTGCGCGTGGTACGCGGTGACTTGGCGCGGCGGATGCCGTGCAGGCCCATCGCCCGCATCAACCTCTCCACCGTGCAGCGGGCCACATGCCCCAGCCCGTGGCGCTCTGACTCCTCGGGCCGGCCCCGCATGGCGTGCATCTTCCTTGCGCCCAGCACCCAGTAGTTCTTCTCATGCACCCTCCTGATCTCAGTCTTCAAAGCGTCATCGCGCACAGCCCTGGCACTGGGGGGACGGGACTTGGCCGCGTAGTAGGTGTTCGGGGCGATCTTGACATCGGCGCTGACCAGCGCCTGGCAGATCGGCTCGACCCCGAACTCCTCCTTGTGAGAGTCGATGTACTCACAGATCAGCGGGATGGGCGGTCGAGCTCCGCCGCGAAAAAAGCCGACGCGCTCCTCAATATCGCGTTCGCCCTGCGCAGCTCACGGTTCTCGTCCTCCAGCTGCCTGATCCGCTGGGCGTCCTGACTGGTGGTTCCCGGCCTGGCGCCCGCGTCGACCTCGGCCTTCTTCACCCAGGTGCGCAGCGCCTCGGGGTGGACGCCCAGCTCGTCGGCGATCCTACGGATCGCCCCCTTGGACCGGTCGGGGTCCCGGCGGGCCTCCACAGCCATCCTGGTAGCCCGCTCCCGCAACTCCTCGGGATACTTCCTCGGTGCACTCATGACAGTGATCCTTCCGTGCATTCACTGCCTCCATCAAACCCGGTGCAGTTCAGCCCCCTCCTCGCCCCTGCACCCAGATGCCCAGGACGTGCTTGATCCCATCCATGTCGACACCTACGGCGATGTGGGCTGACCTGGTGGTCACACGGTGGTCGACGCGTACCTTGATGCGGATGGCGTCCAGGTAGATGACCGGGTAGAACTCCTCCAGGGGCCGGTTCTGCCACTCCAGGACCGCCTCACACACCGCGTCGGTGACCTTGGAGATCGTCCCGGCCGACAGCTCCACCCCGAGGCTGGACTCCAGGTGGTGGCGGATCTCCCGCACCCTCAATCCCGCCCGCGTACAGGCTCACAATCATCGAATCCAGGCCGTCCATGCGCCGCTGGCCCTTACGCACCAGGCGGGGCGTGAACGATCCTGCCCGGTCTCGGGGGGACCACAGGTCTCGAAGGAACCGACCTCGGAGTCGATCATCTTGGTCGTCGTGCCGTTACGGGCGTTGCCCCGCGCCGTGGCGGCGTGCTGGCCCTTCTCGTAGCCCAGGTGGTCGGTCAGCTCGGCCTGCAGGCCCCGCACCCCGGGGCCTCCTTCAACAGCGCCGGCAGCAGCCCGTCCGCAGCGGTCAGCACCCGCCTTGCCGGACTCGACCTGCTCGAACAGGCCGTCCAACGCGCCGGAAGCGGCCAGCTCCCGGGCCACACCACTACCACTCGCAGCAGTCCCAGTCGCAGCAGTCTTCTTCTCGTCGATCACAGTCATCACAGTAGGTCCTCTCAATCAGGGCTTACACAGACCACTGAACACGCCCCCGCCAGGTGGCGTAAGCCTATGCGCCAGCCCCGGCGTGAACCGCCTACGCGTGCAGGGCGCCCCGCCGCTGCCGGGCGCGGCGGGCGGTGCGCACGGCGCCGGGCAGGGCCGCCAGCAGGCGCTCCACATCCTGGGCGCCCGTCTCCCTGCCCAGGGAACAGCGCAGCGTGGCCCGCGCCGCCTCCTCCCCGTAGCCCATCGCCAGCAGCACGTGGCTCGGCCGCGACACCCCCGCATGGCAGGCCGACCCGGCCGACACATCAAATCCGGCCATATCCAGCGCCATGAGCAGCGCCTCGGCGTCGGCGTCCTCCACCCACAGGTGCGCCGTGCCCGGCAGATGCGCCACGCCGTCGGGCAGGGTCGCATGCACGCCCTCCACCGCGCCCGCCCCCGCCAGCAGGCGCTCGCGCAACCCCTCCAGCCGCGCCGCCTCCGCCGCCTGCTCGGCCACCGCCAGCTCCGCGGCCAGCGCCAGCGCCCGCGCCCCGACCACGTCCTGCGTGCCCGAGCGCAGCCCGCGCTCCTGCCGCCCGCCCCCCATCGGCGCCACCAGCGTGAAGTCGCGCCGCGCAATCAGCGCGCCGACGCCCACCGGCGCCCCGAGCTTGTGCCCGCTCAGCGACAGCGCATCCAGCCCCCAGCCGTGAAAGTCCAGCGGCACCCGGCCCACCGCCGCCACCGCATCGGTGTGCACGGGCACATAACCCGGCGCGCCCGGCCGCTCCGTCCCGGTCGCCGCACGCACCGCCGCCACGAGACCGGCCAGGTCCTGCACCAGGCCGGTCTCGTTATTCGCCGCCATCACACTCACCACGGCGGTCCCGCCCGCCAGCGCCGGACCGAGGGTGCTGGTTTCGACCCGTCCGGCGCCATCCACGGTCAGCGACACATGCTCGGCGCCCAGCTGCGCGGCCGCGGTGCGCGCACTGTCCAGCACCGCCGGATGCTCGATCGGGGAGGTGACCACGCGCGGGCGCTCCATCCCCGCCGCCCGGGCCGCCAGCACCCGACCGGCGACCGCCAGCGCGTCGGCCTCAGTACCGCCACTGGTGAAGATCACCTCATGCGGGTCCACATCCAGCGCCCCCGCCAGTCGGGCGCGCGCCCGTGCCAGCAGCGCCCCGGCCCGCCGCCCCGAGGCGTGCTGCGCCGCCGGATTCGCCCACCCGCCCAAGCCGGAAGCCAGGTCGCGGGCCACCTGCTCGGCCACCTCCGCCCGCACCGGCGTGGTGGCGGCATGATCGAGGTAGACCCGCGCGACGGCGCTCCCGGAACTCATGACGGCAGCGTATCCGCCCCAGTTGGACCCCCGAATCCCACTTGGACCGCTTGCGCCCACTTGGACCGCCGTAGCCAGTGGTTACGGCGGTCCATCCGCGCGCAAGCGGTCCATCCGGGGGATAAGCGGTCCATCCGCGCCTAGGCTGCCCTCATGACCTCCACGCCGCAGCCCGACCCCGCAGAGGCGGCCCCCGCCAACACCACGCCGACCGCCCGCTCCCTGTCCCGCGCCACCACCGACCGCGACGCCGAGCGCCGCAGCCAGCCGAACCTGATCGCCACGCTCGCCGCCGACCCAGCCACCCGCCTGCTGCTGGTCGACGCCCGCGGCCGCATCGCCCTGGACGCCCCGGCCACCGCCGCCGACCTGCCCGACGACGGCCTCGCCCCCGCCGTCCCGCACGACCGCGACGCCGCCGTCTGGCGCCCCGGCC
>NZ_JAUMUL010000008.1 GCF_030530635.1 Actinomyces sp. | reverse complement strand
AGGAGATGTACAGCTCGACGATGTTGGCCTGCCCGCCGAAGTCGTAGTTCCACACCCGGTCCAGGATCTGCGGCTTGGACAGCACCCGGCGGGGATTGCGCATCAGGTAGCGCAGCAACTCGAACTCGGTGGCGGTCAGGTGGATCTCGTCCTCGCCGCGCCACACCTCGTGGGAGTCCTCGTCCATGCGCAGATCGCCTACCTCCAGCACGTTGGAGGGCTTCTCCGATCCGGCGCCCGAGCGGCGCAGCAGGGCGCGCAGCCGGGCGACTACCTCTTCCAGGGAGAAGGGCTTGGTTACGTAGTCGTCACCGCCGGCGGTGAGTCCGGCGACCCGGTCCTCGACGGCGTCTTTCGCGGTGAGGAACAGGACTGGAACAGTGGGCTGGTGACCGTGGATGCGGCGCATGACCTCCAGGCCGTCGAAGTCGGGCAGCATGATGTCCAACACGATCACATCGGGGTCGAACTCCTGGGCGATGCGCACCGCTGCTCGGCCGGTGCCGGCGGTGGTCACCTCCCAGCCCTCGTAACGAAGTGCGGAGGCGAGCAGGTCGGCGAGTGTCTGCTCGTCGTCGACGACCAGGATACGCACGGCAGAGCCGTCAGGGCGGGTGAGAGTCTCGGCGGGGGTGCTCATGGAGTGCATTGAACACGCTCATCCTGTGCTGAAACTGTGAAGTGTAGGTGTCCTCCGGTGCCCGTGGTGTGACGGTCGCCTGCCGGAGTGAAGTCCTGATCCACCGATCGTGTGTGGCAACATAGTCGCCGGATCCTCGCGACCGGATACTCCCGGATCATGCGGTGCGCAAATCGACGCCGCCGGTCGGGGCTCCACTCGTACCACCTATTCTCACAGGAGTGTCATGGAATACGTCGATGGCAACGAGCGCCGCTTCGGTGCCGCGGACCTGTTCTTCTCGACCACGGACACCAAGGGGGTCATTCGCAGCACCAACGAGGTGTTCAACACCCTGTCCAGGTACAGCACCGAGGAACTCATCGGTGCGCCACACAATATCATTCGCCATGACAACATGCCGGCCGGCGCGTTCAAACTCATGTGGGACGAGCTCGAGCAGGGGCGTCCCGCCTGTGTGTACGTCCTCAACCGCGCCCAGGACGGCCTGGACTACTGGGTCTTCGCCACCGTGGCTCCCTTGGCTGACGGCTACCTCTCGGTGCGGGTGCGGCCGAGCAACGATGCTCTGTTCGCGCCGGTTAAGCAGATGTATGCCCGCGTGCGCGCAGCCGAGCGTGAGTATGCCGCACAGGGGCACAGCCGCGACGAGGTGGGGGAGTACGGTGCCGGGCTGTTGGCCGAGGAGTTGGGCCGGGCGCACTTCCGCGGGCTCTACCCCTTCGCCAGGGCCGCCCTGCCGCGCGAGTTGGCGCTGCTGGTGGCCGAGGGGGTGCGGGTGCCGCGGCGCGTCCAGTCCGATAAACCGATGTCGTCCATTTTGCAGACAATGGTCGCCATTGAGCGTGACACGGATGAACTGGTTCAGCAGTTGGGCGAGTATCAGGACCTGATCAACGGTCTGGGGGCGTGGTCGACGGGTGTGCGATCCGTCTTGGACCGCGCCAACCGGGTGGGCGCCGTGGTCGCAGAGGTGACGAGCCTTGACCCGGAGTCCTCCGTGCCCGCCGTCTCCGCGCGGGTCCAGGAGCGCAGCGCTCGGGCCGTTGAGGTGCTGCAGCAGTTCAACTCCTCGCTGGTGGAGCTGTATGAAGTGGTCTCGGAGGTGCGCTTCCGTTCCTCCCTGATGCGCCTTCACACCTTGATGACAGGCATCTTCGCGGCTGCGGTTCTGGACGGGAAAGAGGGCGGCTCCGCCGAGGCGATTGGTGATCTCGCTCAGGCGCTGCTGGCTGACCTTGAGCCGCTGGCGCCTTCTTGCCAGAATGCCGCGGATCTGGCCGAGCGCCTGGATGCGGATATGCGTTCGCTGGTCTCCGACCTGGACCGGATCAAGCGTCCGTTCCAGCGGTGGATCCGCGCCCTGCAGGACGAGGGCGCGCAGGCGCTGAGTGAGGACACCGATATCGCGGCTGTGCTGAAGGAGGCGGTGGCGCTGGATATGCAGGGATTCCCGGAGACCGCCTCCCTGGCCGAACTGGCCGCCAAGGCCCGCGGCGTCGTCGTCATGTTGGACGCTCCAGTAATCCGCGAGCGCGTAGCGACGGTCCGTGAGGCGTTGGCGCAGATGCGGGAGTGACAATCTTATAAAAGGATGTCGCCGACCGAAATTGACCTTTAGAATGTTAAAGGTCTGAGTTGGTGAGGACCGTCCGGGGCGTCTGGCTCGGGGCGGCCCGGACGGTACGTTCGGCGTACAGAAGAGAAGAGGGATCTCGTGGAATCGCAGATCGGGTATGAACGACTGTTCGATCCGGAGGACATCTTCTTCTCCACTACGGACCGCAAGGGCGTCATCCAGAACACCAACCGGACCTTCGACGTCCTGTCGCGCTACTCACGTGATCGTCTCATCGGATCGGCCCACAACATCATCCGGCACTTGGACATGCCCGCCGGGCTCTTCCGACTCATGTGGGACGACCTCCAGGCGGGCAGGCCCGTGTGCGCGTACGTCACCAACCGCTCATTGGACGGGCTTGACTACCGGGTCTTCGCCACGGTCGTGCCCCTGCGCAACGGCTATCTCTCGGTGCGGATCAAGCCGATGGACACTGGAACTCGGAAGCCGGTGGAGGAGGCCTACCGCAGGGTGCGCGCCGCCGAGCGCGAATTGGCCGCCCATGCCGCCTCGCGCCGTCAGATCGGTGAGCACGGCGCCGCCGAGTTGGCCAAGGAGCTTGGAGGGCTGGGATTCGACTCCCTGTATGAGATGACGCAGGTCACCTTGCCCCGTGAGGTGGCGGCTCTGGTCGGGGCCGGTGTGCGCGTTCCCGCGGTGACCTCGGGGGCGCAGGGGCCGGTGGCACGTCTTCTCGCCGCAGTGTCGGCGATCGAGAAGGAGACCAACGTCCTGGTCTACGAACTCGACGAGTACATGAGGCTGATCGTGGCCATGGAGTCCGCCCGCGGTGAGATCGCGGCGGCGCAGTCCCGGGCCGTGCGCATCAGCCAGCTGGTGTCGCGAGACGTGGGGGGAGGCGACCGCGCCCTGTTCCTCGCCGGGCAGATCGGTGAGCTGATCGGGGTTGCGGACGCCGAACTGGGCAGGCTGCCGGCGCGCCTGCACTCCATGAACGACGCCGTCACCGAGCTGCGGTTCGCCGTCGCCCTTATGCGCCTATTCACCCTGATGGTGGGGCGCTTCGCCAGATCAATTCTGGACGGCTCCGAGGAGGATCCGCTCCAGTCACTGCGGGACCTGCATGAGGCGCTGGAGTCCGGTTTTGCGGGGCTGGCTCCCGCGCTGCGCGCTGTCGGTGTCCAGGCGGGTGAGCTGGACGACGCCCTGCACACGGTGACCTCCAGCCTGGACCGGGCCGCCCGTCGCCTCGGACGCTGGGTGGATGTTCGCGGAGGCAATGGGGTCTTCGGATCCACCGCGGTGGTCACGGAGGTGTCCTCGCTCGCTTCTCAGGGCTTCCCCGAAGTACGTTCGCTCGCACAGCTGGCCGCTGAGTGCCGCGGGCTGAGCCTGGATTACAACGAGGCCGAGACCGACAGGTACTTGGCGGCGGTGCGTGGGGCGCTGGCCGAACTGGCATGAGTCCGGGTGGTGGCCGACTCCACCATTTCGCTCTGGATTGCGGTACGTTACGCTCGCTCGGGGGCGGGTCCCAACCGGCTCCCGCCGTCACGTCTGTGGGACGGTGGCGGTCCTGGCTTCTGTGAAGTTCGTGCCCGTAGTGAGAAAGGTCGCCCGTGTCCACCAAGCTCGTCATCGTCGAGTCCCCCAACAAGGTCCGCTCCATCGCCGGCTACCTGGGCAAGGACTTCGAGGTCGAGGCCTCGGTCGGCCACATCCGCGACCTGGCCCAGCCCTCCGAGCTGCCGGCCGCCCAGAAGAAGGGACCCTACGGCAAGTTCGCCGTTGACGTGACCGACGGGTTCAAGCCCTACTACGTGGTCAACCCGGACAAGAAGAAGACAGTCACCCAGCTGCGTAAAGCGCTCAAGGACGCCGACGAGCTCTACCTGGCCACCGATGACGATCGGGAGGGCGAGGCCATCGCCTGGCACCTGTTGGAGGTCCTCAAGCCCAAGGTGCCGGTCAAACGCATGACCTTCACCGAAATCACCAAGGAGGCCGTCACCCGGGCGCTGAACAACACTCGCGACCTGGACACGCATCGCGTCGATGCTCAGGAGACCCGCCGCATCCTCGACCGGCTGGTCGGCTACGAGGTCAGTCCCGTGCTGTGGCGCAAGGTACGCGCCGGTCTGTCGGCGGGACGGGTGCAGTCGGTGGCCACCCGGCTCGTGGTGGAGCGGGAGCGCGAGCGCATGGCCTTCAAGGCGGTTGGATACTGGGGTGTGGAGGCACAGCTGTCCACCGACCTGTCCGCCGGTAGCTCGCTGCGCACGCCCGCCGGGAATGACACCTCCTTCACTGCCCGCCTGAACGCGTTGGACGGGCGGCGCGTGGCCACCGGCCGCGACTTCACCGACTCCGGTGAGCTGCGTCCCGCCGCCATTAGGGCCGGCACCGTGCACCTGCACGAGGGCGCCGCCCGCGCCGTCGCCGAGGCCATCACCCGGGCGGTGCCGCGCGTGGCGGAGGTGGAGGACAAACCGTATCGGCGGCGTCCGGCCGCCCCCTTCACCACCTCCACCCTTCAGCAGGAGGCCAGCCGCAAACTGCGCATGAACCCGCGCGAGACCATGCGGGTGGCGCAGGCCCTGTACGAGAACGGCTTCATCACCTACATGCGTACTGACTCCACGGTGCTGTCCGGGCAGGCGGTCGCAGCCGCCCGTGCGCAGGTGGCCGAGCTGTACGGGCCCGAGTACGTGGCGCCGAAGCCGCGCGTGTATGCGACCAAGACCAAGGGCGCCCAAGAGGCGCACGAGGCGATCCGCCCCGCCGGCGACCACTTCCGCACCCCCGCGCAGGTGTCCGGGCGCCTGACCGGTGCCCAGTTCCGCCTGTATGAACTCATCTGGAGGCGTACCGTCGCCTCCCAGATGGCCGACGCCACCGGCTCCACGGCCACCGTGCGGGTGGATGTGCCGCTGCGGCCGGCCGACGGCGGCTCCCGCGACGCCGGCATCACCTTCAACACCGCGTCCCTGACCGCATCCGGCACCGTGATCACCTTCCGCGGCTTCCTGGCCGCCTATGAGGAGGGGCGTGACGCCGAGCGTTACGAGTCGGAGAACAACACCACCGTCGCACCTGGCGCCGTCGGGGAGTCCGCCCCGGGGGAGGGGCGCAAGGACGCGACGGGTGGATCCGCGAAGGCCGGCAAGGAGCGGGACGTGCGCTTGCCCGCCATGATTTCAGGTCAGGAATTGGTGGCGCTTACGGCCGAGGCCGCCGGACATGAGACCACGCCGCCGCCCCGCTACACGGAGGCATCTTTGGTCAAGGCCCTGGAGGAGCGGGAGATCGGCCGTCCGTCCACCTACGCCTCCATCATGTCCACCATCTCCGACCGCGGCTACGTGGAGCACCGGGGCCAGGCGCTGGTGCCCACCTGGCTGGCCTTCGCTGTCACCCGCCTGCTGGAGGAGAATTTCAGTGAGCTGGTGGACTACGACTTCACGGCCTCCATGGAGGCCGACCTGGACCGCATCGCCGCGGGCGAGGAGGACCGGGTCGGCTGGCTCACCCATTTCTACTACGGGCCGCAGGGGCGGGCGGGCACCGGGGACGGCGATGCCGCGTCGTTGGGAACGGCGGACGGTGTGGGTACGGGCGCCGCGGGGGAGAGCCAGGGTCTGAAGGCCCTGGTGGACGGCCTGGGTGAGATCGACGCCCGCGCCGTCAACTCCATCGACATCGGGGAGGGCATAACCCTGCGCGTGGGCCGCTACGGCCCCTACCTGGAGGACGCCGAGGGCAAGCGCGCCAATGTTCCCAGTGACTTGGCCCCGGACGAGCTGACGGTGGCCAAGGCGCGTGAGCTGTTCACCCGCGCCGCCGACGACGGCCGCGAGCTGGGCACCGACCCCTCCACCGGACACACCATCGTCGCCAAGGACGGCCGCTATGGCCCTTACGTCACCGAAATCCTGCCCGAACCGGAGACTTCCGCTGGGCAGGAGGGCGCCGGTCAGGCGGCGTCGAAGCCGAGCGGGAGGAGCCCGGCACGCAAGTCGCAGAAGGGCCCCAAACCGCGCACCGCGTCGCTGCTGAAATCAATGGACCTGGCCACCGTCACTCTGGAGCAGGCTCTCGACCTGCTGAGCCTGCCCCGGGTGGTGGGCCAGGACGCCGAGGGCGTGGATATCACCGCGCAGAACGGTCGCTACGGCCCCTACCTGAAGAAGGGTACGGATTCCCGCTCCTTGGAAAGCGAGGAGCAGTTGTTCACGGTGACTTTGGAGCAGGCGCTGGAGCTGTTCGCTCAGCCCAAGCGCCGTCGTGGACAGGCAGCCTCTCGCGCGCCTCTGCGCGAGCTCGGCACCGACCCGGCCACCGGGCGTCCGGTGGTGATCAAGGACGGCCGCTTCGGTCCGTACTTCACCGACGGGGAGACGAATGTGACGCTGCGCCGCGACGACGACCCGGCCACTGTCACCCCCGAGCGCGCCTACGAGCTGTTGGCTGAGAAACGCGCCAAGGGCCCGGCCAAGAAGCGCACCACCCGCAGGACCGCCGTGAAGAAGACCACCACGAAGAGCTCTTCCGGGAGGAAGACCGCCACCAAGCGGACCAGCTGATGCCGCCACCAAATGGACCGGCTGGCACGGCGTCCCGCGGCGGTCGTTCCTCGGTCACGCGCCCTCGCCGAGACCGGCACTAATGGGGCTCTTCCAGCGCTCGCCGACGGCCACGTACTCGTTTGTCCCGAATTCGGACACTTTGGGACCTCTGAATCGTGTCGGATTTGGTGGGGGCGGTGAATGCACTGAAGGATCACTGTCGGGAGTGCTCAGAGGAAGTGTCCCGAAGAGGGTTGCGTGAGCGGGATACCCGGATGGGGTGTGCAGGGGCCCGCAGGGACCCCGAGAGGTCTAAGGGGGGCGCCCCTATGTGCGCACCCTGTCGGGCTGGGCGTATGTGGCTTTCGCCCGCCGACGTGCTGCTCCCCGCGGATCAACGGCTGGCAGGCCACCCGCCGGCCCGTGTGACCGACCTGGTCCAGGGACGCCCTACGCATGAGCATCTGGCGGCACCCGGCGAGAAGGAGCCGACCTTACCGGCCTGATCCACCACACGCGGCCGCGGGGCGGCTGTACCGGGCCATCCGAGTGCGGGCAGGCGCTATCCTCCCCACTCCGCCATCTACATGCACGCCCCGTCCAGCACGAACAGGCCTGCACCCCACCAGAAGACACCGACACCATCGGCGACACTGCCGCCGACACCAACGACTACATCACCGACGCCCGGGACGTCAGTGAGCAGACCGCCACCCAAACCCAGCCGGCAACCGCCGGCACCAGATAAAGCACCCTCCACAAAACCCGGGGCTTGACAGACGGCGTCCCAGCGGTTGTACCGCGTCATTGAAGGCCGGCTCGTGTCCTCCAGGGGCTTCGCCGGTGTGCGGCGGGCGTCGGCCGGTGCGACGTCGTCACACGTTCTGAGTGGACACGAGCTTCTCCTGCTTCCGCTTCTTCACGAGGAGCACAATTACGATGACTAATTCGGCGACGTTCAGCACCGTGATGACACCGCTGAACACAGGTATCTTCGTAACCGCTCCACTGAAGATGAGATAATCCCACAGGAAGTGTGAGGTGATCATGAGGCCGATGCTCTTGGTGTAGTCATACATCAGGGCGTAGAACAGGCCGGCGACGAAGGTGGTCACTAGCTGCAGCAGCATGTTCGGGAACGGCAGTCCGCCGAGTACGTTCACCGAGTGAAGCAGGCTGAACACCACCGCGGAGCCCAGCAGGGCTCCCCGGATCTGCGTTCCTCGGGGCTCCTGGAGCAGGCCGACGTAAAGAACCCGGCGGAACATCATCTCCTCAGCGAAGCCGATGAGTGCAGTGGCTACCAGCGGGGTTGCAAATGCGGGAGTGAGTTCTCCATGAGTTCCCCAGTAGTAGAGGGTCATGACGACAATCGGAATAAATATGATCAGGAATACCGGGTAACGTCGTGGGCCCTCGGGCGCAGGGAGCCGCTTGCGCAGGGCCATGAAGGCGCACAATGAGCCTAGTGCCAGGAGTGCGATGAAAGGCAGTAGTGTCTTCGCGAAATCGACATCGTTGTAGGAAACGTTGAAGACGCGGTAGACCAAGAGATTTGAAACTCCCATCCCCGCGATGTAGATGATGGCGCACGTGAGCGCGGTTCGTGCTGTCCTGGTTGTCGGCATATCGCCTCCTTGTCGGCGCTGGTGCTTCCGACTCGATCGGATGGAGCCCTTTTGGGCGTGATGTACTCCGAGTGCAGATCGGTCTGCGCATCGGTGCGAGCTGTCAGGTCGCAAGCGCGGAAGATAGCACGCGCATACCCGAGTTAGATAATTGAAACCTATGAAGTGGAGACTCTGGTTTCAGGCGGTGCTTGCGCGGGTCCGGGCGAGGTCCGCTCAATGAACAGACGGTTCGGGTGTGCCCGCCTCGGCGTCGAGGGGGCGCGTGGGGAGGGGTGCTTCGCTGGTTATGCGCGTGCGGAACTCTTTGGGAGTGGTGTCGGTGAGTGCGGAGGAACTCAGTTCCGAGATCCGTACCAGGCGTCGCAGCAGGACCAGTGCCGTGCTGCGGACATCGCGATGTTCGCTCAGCGCCGTCACCGCGGCGCCGTCGACGGTGGCGATGACGGTCTCTGCAGTCAAATACAGGCCGAGGCCGTTGACTACCCGGTCGACGGCGGCATTGAGTCTGTTACGTCCCTCCCCGTAGGCGCGGCCGACGGGTGCGGAGCTGTTGGCGGAGATCAGCTGCATGTAGTGGCCCAGGTAGGGGCCGGCGTCGGGCAGGGTGGCCGCGAGGAGAAGCTGGACGACCTCCTCAAGCGGGGGGACGTGATCCAGTGCCTCGACCTTCTTGGCGACGCGTTCGGCGCGCTCGGCCCACAGGGCGATGTTCACCCGCCCAGCCTCGTAGAGCAGGTCGTCAAGGCCGGAGAAGTAGTAGGTGGTGGCGGACAGTGAGCAACCGGCTCGCTCGGCGACACCACGATGGGTGACGGCACTCGGGCCCCCCTCGCGGATGATCGCTGCGGCTGCGTCGATGATCGTGCGGCGTCGCGCCTCGCCCTTGGACGTCGTCGCACTTCTAGGGATGCCAGTGCTCACAATGCAATATTATTAGTCGCCGCCCATACCTTGTGCGCTCTGGTCTCATCCAGCGGTTGCACTCGCTGCTCATGCGGCTCAGGCGGCGTCATCGTCAGCGGGGTCGGCCTTTAGATCGGTACGCAGGCGTACCCGGGAGGCAAGCAGCGACGCCAGCGCGAGGGCGGCGACTGCGGTGAGCAGGTATGCCGGAGCGATGGGTGTGCCGGTGACCTTGATCAACCAGGTGGCGATGAAGGGCGACGTACCTCCCAGCAGGGTGTTGGCCATGTTGAAGGACAGGGCGAAGCCCGAGTAGCGAACGTCGGTGGGGAACAGCTCGGCGAGGAAAGAGGCTAGCGTGCCGTCGTTCAGGGTGAGCATCAGTGCGAAGAGCAGCTCACAGCCGATGAGCGCTAGGAGCGAGGCGTGCGTCATGACGTGGAATACGGGAACGGTGCCGATGACGAAGGCCACGGAGGCGATGATCATGATCCGCCTTCGTCCCAGCAGATCGGAGACGTGCCCCATGACCATGATCAGTGCGATGTAGACCGCCAGAGTCACGGAGGTCGCGAGAGTCGCCTGGGTCTCCGGAAATCCCAGTTCGGTGCTGACGAAGCTGGGCATGTAGCTCAACAGCAGGTAGAAGGCCACGGCGTTCAGGCAGGAGATGCCGAAACCCGTCAACACGGCTCCGCGGTGATGGCGCAGCAGTTTGCGCAGGGGTTCGATGACCGAGGACGGCGTACCCGCCGACTGCCCGGACGCAGCGGCCTTGGCCTGATCCAGCCTACTGCGCAGCTGAGTGTAGGCCGGGGAGTCCTCCAGATGGGTGCGGATGTAGCGGCCGACCAGTCCCAGCGGTCCGGCCACTAGGAAGGGGACTCGCCAGCCCCAGGCCAGCATGGAATCGTGGTCCAATGCGGCGAACAGTGCCGAGACGGACAGGGAGCCCACGAGCAGGCCGGCGGCGGTGGATGCGGGCACCAGGGAGACGTATATGCCGCGGCGTGCCGGCGGGGCGTACTCCGCGAGGAAGGTGGCCGCGCCGGCGTACTCGCCGGAGGCGGAGAAACCCTGGGCCATACGTGCCAGCAGCAGGATGATCGCCGCCCAAATGCCGATCCGGTCGTATCCGGGCAGGCAGCCCACCAGCACGGTGGATGCGGACATTATGAGGATCGACCAGCTCAGGGCCCACTTACGTCCCTTGCGATCTCCCCAGGCTCCCCACACGATCGCGCCGATGGGACGCAGAATGAATGACATGGCGAACACGGCGAAGGCCGACAGCAGTCGCGTATTCGGGTCTGAGGCGGGGAAGAAGACCTCGCCGATGACAACGGCCAGGTACCCGTAGGAGGCGTAATCGAACCACTCGATGAAGTTGCCGATGAAGGAGGCGCAGGCGGCGCGCCGTACCGCGCCCGCCGCCTCCTCATCCAGATGCGTACTGTTAGGCATGGATCCGTCTCCGACCAAGGGCATCAATGACAATGGGTGCGAAGCCGCCGCCCACGATCAGCACGCCGCCGATAATCCCCGCGGGTGCCAGCGTCTCGTGGAACAGCAACAGTCCGCAGACCACGGCCACTGGGCACTCCCAGTAGGAGATGGTAGACATCTCCACCGCGGGTAAGTTGCGGCCGGCGACGACCAGGAATCCCAGGGCGAACAGGCCGCAGACCAGGAACAGGCCCGTGGCCCAGGTCCAGTTTGACGACGTGAATGAGGCCGCTCCGTGCCATGGGCGAAGGATCACGGACATTATGGCGGTGGCGACGGCCGCCCACAGGAAGTTCCATACCCCGCGCACAATGGAGTCCACGTCCTTGCGGTAGCCGTTGAAGAACAGAGAGAGCCCGTAGAATACACCGGAGAGTAGCCCCATGAGATCGCCCAGGGCCTTCTGGGGATACTCCGCGGAGGACGCGGACAGGTCCAGTCCGAAGGCGATGGCGCCGTCGCGGAAGTCGATGATGCCCATGGTCAGGAGCATGCCGACGAACACCAGCAACAGGAACAGTCCGTTGAGCGGACTGATCATCTCCTTGCGGAAGATGCGTGCCAGCAGCGTGCAGAACAGCGGTCCGGTGTAGATCAGGAAGACGGCATTGGCGATCGAGGTCAGCAGGGTGGAGGAGATGTACAACCCGAGCGAAAGTCCGATACTGATACCTCCCATGACCACCGCCGGACTCAGGCGGGTGGACCTGAACAGCCCCAGCTTCTTGGTGAGCAGTAGCAGGAGCATGAAGCCGACGAAGCCGGTCCCCATGCGACCGAATGCGAGGAAGGAGCCGATGACGGCTTTGTCCTCGGAGATGAGCCCGGCGGTGGCGCCGCGGGAGAAGGTCCCCACCAGGCCCATGCCGGTGGCGGACAGGATCATGGCGATTGCGCCGAGCTTCTTGTTCATGACGTAGCCGCTCGTCGAGGCTGACGGCTCGGTTTGCATATCAGTTCCTTGCAGTGGGAGCAGTGTGATCGGTCGGTTTCGGATGTCGCGGGGGGCGGGCGCCGTCATGTGTGACGATTGCGCCCGCCACCACCTGACGCCGGGGGAGGAGCGCAAGAAGCAGGGGTGCGATCGGCTCCTCCCCCGGGGCTTGGCAGAGTGCGTCCGACGGTGTGTCGAACGCCGCGGTGCTCAGTCCCCGCGGCCGGGGGCGGTCAGACGAGGGTCGGGTCCTCGACCTGGTTCGGGAAGTAGTCCTCGCAGCCGCCCTCGCGGTAGACGTCCGCCGTCGCACAGTGCAGGGCACCGCCGAAGGGATAGGCATCGCGGAAGGGCACCGGAATGACGTTCATCCCGAGCTTGTCCATCTGCTCCATCTGGTGGACCTCGGAGGCCTCGCAGATGACCGTCTTGTGGTCGAGCACCAGGCAGTTCATGGACAGCCACACCGAGGAGTAGCACAGCGGCGGCGGCGTGTCGTGCGCCGGCTGAGCGGCGTCAACGATCTGCCAGTCGTTGGCCTCGAAGATCTTGCGCTGCTCCTCGGGCAGACGACGCTGCGGGTTGTTGATGATCAGCCCGGGCCGCAGCGGCACGAAGGTCGCGTCGATGTGGATCGGGTAGGGGTCGCCCGGGAAGTTGACCGCGTGCACGCGCAGGTCCGGGTAGTAGCGCTTGAACCACTCCATGGCCGTGCGGTTGGTGGTCAGCCCGTGCTGGATGAACAGGTCCTTGCCCAGGCGCAGCACGTCGGCGGCGTCCCACATGGGCTCCACCTCGGTGGTGACGAAGTCCTTGTTCGCGGTGCGCTCCAGACGCTCCTCCAGGGAGATCTGCTCGTCGTAATAGTTGTGCTTGTAGGACTTGTCGGTCAGCCGGGGACGGGGCGCCTGGGTCCACTTGAACTCCGGGTCCTCGTCGAAGTACTGCTTCATGAGCGGCCAGTAGGCCAGGTACTCGAAGTAGCGGCAGCGGAAGGAGTTGGCGGAGGCCATGATCTCGTTGCCGATGGTGAGCAGGATGTCGCGGGGCGGCATACAGGTCATCATCGAGTCGTTGCGGAAGTCAGGCGTCTGAATGTGCTGGTTCCACTGCAACGGGGTGGGGCGGTCCACCTTGACGCCGTGCTCCTCGAGGGTCTTGGCGAGGAAGTCGAGCTGAGCAGCCGCCTTCTCCACGGTCTCCAGGGGGCGAGGTCCCCACATGCCGCGCATCTCGGAGTCAATCGGCACCTTCTCGGAGGTGGCGGGCTCCTCGGGCGGGATCACGGAGTGCTCGGCCCGGCCGACGATGACGTGCTTGAGCGGGTCGAAGTCGTTCCATGAGTTGACGATCTTCGTCATGGTGGTCACTTCCTTGTGAATGTGTATCTGCTGCTTGGTGATTGCTGCGGATTGGTCGGATCTTTGCGGTTAAGTGGTTGCGGGCGGGCATCACCTCTTGGCTGTGTGAATCTGGGAGCATGCGAGCTACCGGCGGCGGGAGGGCGCGGAGGCCGGCAGGGGCGGGCGGATGTCCTCCGGCCCCCCGTAGTCCCCGCCCGGGGTGATGATGGTTCCGGCGGCGCCCTCAATGATCGCCGTGGCGTCCTCCAGGCGGCCGATGGCGGCCATGTCCCCGGTCAGCTCCACGAAGCGGCACACCGCCTCCACCTTGGGGCCCATCGAGCCCGCGGGCAGGTCGAGGGCGCGCAGGGACGCCGGCGTGGCTCGGTCGATGCGCTGTTCGTGCGCAGTACCGAAGTCGGTCCTCACGCCGTCGACGTCGGTGAGAATGAGCAGGGCGTCGGCTTCCAGGTGTTCGGCGAGCACGGCTGCGGTGAGGTCCTTGTCCACGACCGCCTCCACTCCCTCCAGCTTTCCCTCGGCGTTGCGGATCACTGGTATGCCGCCTCCGCCTGAGCAGACGACGACGGCGCCGGCCTGGAGCAGAATACGTGCCATACGCGTCTCGATGAAGCGCTGCGGCCTGGGCGAGGCGACCACGCGGCGCCAGTGGGTGCCGTCGGGCTTTACGGTCCAGCCCCGTTCGGCGGCGAGCTGCTTGGCGGTGGCCTCGTCGTAGACCTCGCCGACGAACTTGGTGGGATTATTGAATGCCGGATCGCCGGAGAGCACCAGGGTCTGACTGATCAGCGAGGCGACCTGCCGGCCGGGCAGGGCGTTCTGCATGGCCTGCAGGACCCAGTAGCCGATCATGCCCTGCGTCTCGGCACCGAGCGTGTCGAATGGGTAGGGCTCGCTGAGGCGCTCGTCATTGGCGGACTCCAGGGCGAGGGTGCCCACCTGGGGACCGTTGCCATGAGTGATGATCAGTTCGTGCTCCTCGGCCAGTGCGGCCAGGGATTTGGCGGCTCGCCTGACGTTGGCGATCTGGATGCGCGCGTCGGGACGCTCGCCCCGGCGCATAAGGGCATTGCCCCCGAGTGCGGCGACTATTCTCATGGTCGTATCAGCCCCAGTCGCCCAGGGTCGCCACCATGACGGCCTTGATGGTGTGCATGCGGTTCTCGGCCTGGTCGAAGGCGACGTTGCGCTCGGTCTCGAAGACGTCGTCGGTGACCTCCAAGCCGTCCAGACCGGTCTTGGCGTAGATGTCCTCCCCGACCGTGGTGTTGCGGTCGTGGAACGCCGGCAGACAGTGCAGGAACTTCACGTCCGGGTTGCCGGTGCGTTCCACCAGAGCGGCGTTGACCTGGTATGGCTTGAGCAGACCGATGCGCTGATCCCATACCTCCTTCGGCTCGCCCATGGACACCCACACGTCCGTGTATAGGAAGTCCACGTCCTTGACGCCCGCGTCGACGTCGGAACTGATGGTGATCCGGGCGCCGGACTCCTCCGCCAGGCGGCGGGCCTCGGCGACGACGTCGTCGGCGGGCAGCAACTCGGCAGGGCCGACCAAGCGCACATCCATGCCCATGAGGGCTCCGGAGACGAGCAGCGAGTTGGCCACATTGTTGCGGCAGTCCCCGAGGTAGGCGAAGGAGATCTCCTTCAGCGGTCGACCCGCGTGCTCCAGCATGGTCAGCTGATCGGCCAGGGCCTGGGTGGGGTGCCAGTCGTCGGTAAGACCGTTCCATACCGGCACACCCGACAGGTCCGCCAGCTGTTGGACATGCTCCTGCTTGCGGCCCCGGAACTCGATGCCGTCGAACATGCGTCCGAGGACCCGGGCGGTGTCTGCGACGGACTCCTTGTGCCCCATCTGGGAGCCCGAGGGATCGAGGTAGGTGGTGCTGGCGCCCTGATCGGCCGCGGCCACCTCGAAGGCGCAACGCGTGCGAGTGGAGGTCTTCTCGAACAGCAGGGCGATGTTCTTGCCCTTGAGGCGTTGCACCTCGCGGCCGGCCCGCTTATCGGCCTTGAGCTGGCCCGCCAGATTGAGCAGGATGCTCCACTGCGAGGCCGTGAAGTCGAGCTCCTTGAGGAAGGAACTTCCGGACAGAGGATGCGGCATATCGTTCTCCTGAGTTGTTGGTTGCAATATTGGGGCTCAATGAAGACGTGGCGTCAGTCGACGGGGTTGCGCAGTATGGGGCAGCTCATGCAGTGCGGTCCACCGCGGCCGCGGCCGAGTTCCGAGCCGGGAATCGTGAGTACCTCGATCCCCTTGCTCGTCAGGTACCGGTTGGTGTTGACGTTGCGTTCGTAGGTGATGATGGTGCCGGGGGCGATGGCCAGTGAGTTGGCGCCGTCGTCCCACTGCTCGCGGGCCGCGGCACGGGAGTCCTGCGGGGTGGTCAGCACGACGATCTCATCGAGTCCCAGAGCCTCGGCGATGACGTGGTGCATGAGTTCGGGGGCATTCTCGCGGACGTCGATCTCATCGGGACTGTCGCCCGGGCGGAGTGTGACGGTGGGGAGCATGCCGGCACCGGCGTACTTGGTGAAGGTGCCCCGGTCCACCATCGTCATAATGGTGTCCAGGTGCATCTGGGCGCGCGACTTTTGCATGCGCACGGCGACGACCTCGCGAATGCCCCCGGCGAAGAGCTTGGCGGCCAGATGCTCCACGCCCTGCGGGCAGGTGCGCTCGGAGATCCCGATCATGACCGCGCCGTTGCCGATGACCTGTATGTCGCCGCCCTCGATGCTCATCTCGCGACCGAGGGTGCCGTCGTTCCACAGGGGGAAGTCGGCGTTGGCGAACAGGGGGTGCCAGCGATAGATGGCCCGGTAGTTCAGAGTCTCGCGGCGGCGCGCCGTGCGGCGCATGGTGTTCACCGAGACGCCGTTGTAGATCCAACTGGAGGAGTCCCTGGTGAACAGATGGTTGGGCAGGGGTGATAGTAGAAGGTCCTCGTCGTCGATGGAGGACATGACCATGGAGGAGACTCCGGGGAGCTGCTCCAAGAGTTCGGCCTTGGTGATGCCGGCGATGAGAACCTCTGCCAGCACCTCGGCGGGCGCCTCCTCGGCCCATCGGCGCACCGTGGGGGCGGCTGTGAAGCCGGTGTGATCGGGGGTGAGTGCGCCTTCGAGCAGATACTCCCGCGCCGCAGGGACCTCAATGGTGTCGGTGAGGAGGTCCTGGAGGTAGAGGACGTTGACGCCGCGCTGCTTGAGGATGGCCGCGAACTGGTCATGATCCTGCTGCGCCCGCTCCAGCCACAGCACGTCGTCGAACAGCAGCTCGTCCTTGTTGTCCGGGGTGAGTCGGTCCATCTCCCTGCCGGGGCGATGGAGGATGACCGTTGCTAGTTCGCCGATCTCCGAGGCGACGGAAAACTTCATGATCGTTTCTCCAGATCTTGTTCTTCAGCACACCTGCGTGCCTGTGTGGGGCGTGCGCCCCGACGCGATTGGTACGAGCGTACCAATGTTTGTGTGAACCTAGAAGGGGGTAGGGGCGATTTCTGGTACATTTGTACGAAAAATCTAGGGCTCGTCATCCGGTGTGGGCGCTCAAACCGCCTCTCACGCGGCTGTTTGCAAGAAATTCAGTGTGTGGTTGAGGTGGTGTGATGAAGTAGGGTCAATCGATGGTCTTTGTGGGGACGCACAACTCTCGCCTGTGCGATGCGGCCCTGTGTGCGATCGTCCGAGGCTCGGGGAGGGCAGGCGCGGGTGCCCGCCTGCCCTGCAGCGACGGAGGGGCTGCGGGGTGCGCATGTGACTTGCCGCCCTGTCGCAGGGTTGCGACAGGGCGGCGACAGTTCGGGCACCTGCGGACCTGTAACCTTTCGGTACACGATTTGTTGAACCCCGGAAGGAACACCCATGCGTATCCCCAACAAGCTCCTGGTCCCGGCCGCTGTACTCGCTCTGGGCGCCTCTGTGAGCGCCTGCTCCGTCAGTGTCGGCGAATCCGGATCGGCTGAACGGACCACTGCCGCCGTGGAGACCACCCAGGCGGACGGTGGCGCCAAGACCCTTGACGCCGACACCTCCGACAGTGACGACGCCGACACCGCAGGCGCCGATGGCAAGGGTGTCGCAGGCACCGATGGCAAGGACGCCGCGGCCTCGGGGACCGCGGGCATCACCGACGCCGGCTGGCTCGGCGTGATCGCGAACGGCACGCAGGAGAACGTCTCCGGCGATTACGCGATCCAGAGCTCCGGGGGCACCTACAACCTCGTCGGTGAGCTGGACAGCCTGGCGATTCAGGGCTCGGAGGTCACCGTTTCCGCGGAGAGCATTGGGACTCTGACCGTGCAGGGATCGGACGTAACCGTCTATGTCCGCGAGGTGGACGCGGTGCAGGCCTTCGGCTCGGACGTGAAGGTCTACTACCTCGACGGCGACCCGACCGTGCAGGACATCGGCGCTGACAACACCGTCGAGAAGCTGAGCAACTGACCGGCGCACCCGGACATCCCGCCGACCCCGGTCCAGAATCAATGCCCCAACCCGCACCCCCCGCACCCGCCTCACCTTCCGCAACCGTCCTACTCGTCGACGACGAGGCCCCCATCCGCACCTCGCTGGGCTCCTACCTGGAGCGCAGCGGCTACCGGGTCATGCGCGCCAGTGACGGCATGGAGGCACTCGACTTGCTTGCCACCTACGACGTCGACATCATCGTCAGCGATGTGCTCATGCCCCGCATGGACGGGCGGGAGCTGGTACGGCGGGTGCGGGCGGGCGGCACCTGGACGCCGATCATCCTGCTCACTCAGGTCGACGCCTCCTACGAGCGGGTCTCCGCCCTGGACGACGGCGCCGACGACTACCTGTCCAAGCCCTTCGACCCCGCCGAACTCGCCTCCCGGATACGCGCCGTCCTGCGCCGCACACGCGGGGCGGGGCAGCCGCTGACCGCTGCCACCCGGCTGGTCTCGGGGGAACTGACCCTGGACAGGTCCGGTCGGCGAGTCACCCTGGCGGGAAAGGAGCTGGCACTCACCCCCAAGGCCGTCACCCTGCTCGACTTCCTCATGAGCCACCCCGGTGAGTTGCATACCCGCGAAGCACTGCTGTCCGCCCTGTGGGGCATCGACTTCGCCACCTCCACCCGCGCCGTCGACCACCGCATCCGCGAGATCCGTCGAGCCCTGGGCGACGACGCCGCTCACCCTGCGTTCATCGAGACCGTGCCCTCAGGCGGCTACCGCTTCCGTGCCGAGGTGCACGCATGAGGGGCTTCTGGCTGGGCTGGGCGGGCGGCGTCGTCGTGGCCGCAGCGCTCACGGTGCTGGCCCACCTGCTGTGGAGGGAGCTGACCATCTCACTGTCGGCTCCCGTGCCCGTGACCGTGGGCATGGTCTCCGCCGTGCCATTGACGGTCGCGTTGTTGGCGGCAATCGCCCAGAGGCGGCGGCGGGTCGCCGAGCAGCGTCTGCGCGTGGCCGTCCAGGAGGAGGCGCGTGCCCGCCACCGTCAATTCCTGCAGCGCCTGGACCATGAACTGAAGAACCCGCTGACGGCGGTGCGTGCCGCCGTGGCGGACGCCTCTCGCAGCGCCGCCCCGGCCGTGGCCGCCGACCTGGAAGTGGTCGACGCCCAGTCCCGGCGGATGAGCCGTCTGCTCACCGACCTGCGCAAGCTCTCCGAACTGGAGACCGCCCCGCTCGCCCTGGAGGAGGTCGACCTGGCCGAGACGGTCCAGGACGCGGTCTCCGCCGTCATTGAGGAGGCGGCCGGACGCGGTGCGGCTGTGCGAGTACGCCTGGACCTGCCTGCAGCGCCCTGGCCGCTGCCGCATGTGCGCGGTGACGGTGACCTGCTCTACTCGGCTGTTTACAACGTCATCTCCAACGCGGCCAAGTACACCCCGGGCGGCGGCGCCGTGGAGGTGCGTGGTCGGGAGGATACCGGCGCGATCACCATTGAGGTGGCCGACACCGGTATTGGCGTGCCCGAGGCGGATCTGAACCGCGTATTCAACGAGTTGGAGCGCGCCGCCAATGCGCGTGTTCTGCCCGGTTCCGGCCTGGGACTTGCCCTGGTGCGGACCATCATCGCCCGGCACGGCGGGCATGTTCGCATGACCTCCCGTGAGGGCGTGGGCACCCGCGTCTGGCTGACGCTACCGATCACCGGTCCGCCACGCGCCGCGCATCCCGCCCGTGCACCGACCCCCGGCTCGCCTCCGCACACCTGACAGCAACAATCCTCCGAACATCCGACCCGGCCATTGGCAGATAACGACAGACAAGGAACCGTGCCGTGCGAACTCAGCTCACTTCCCGTCATTTCCACAAACCCTCCCGCGCATCCGCGGCATGTGCGGCAGCAGCGGCCCTCGCCCTGGCTCTGAGTTCCTGCGCCGGTGGCGCCTCCAGATCCACCGGCACCGAGAATCCGGCCTCATCGCCGGCTGCGGCAGCACCCGGCGCACCTGCGAGCGTCTCGGCCACCCCGACGGGATTGACCGGCTCGGCGGACTCCAGTCTGGCGGTGCCCGGATACCAGGTCGGTGAGATTCCTCCGATCCCGGTATTCACCTTGCCTGACCTCAGTCTACTTACGCAGTCCACTGGTGCCTTCACTCCGGATCTCACCAAGGACATCACCTCCGTGCCCGGGGTGAAAGTGACTCCCGCCCGCTGCGACGAGCCGGGAGTCCTGGCCACTGGCTCAGGCACCACGGTGCTTGACGGTAACGGGGCGATGTCCTACTCGGACTCATCGGTGACGATCACCAATGATGGCGACGGGGCGGGCACCTACTCGGATCCGTCGGTGACGATCACCAATAATGGTGACGGATCCGGCACTTACTCGGACTCGTCGGTGACTATGTCTACTGATGGCAATGGGGCCGGTACGTACTCCAGCCCGACTACTACGGTGACCGTCGATGGAACGGGGGCGGGTACCTACTCGGACTCGTCGGTGACGATCAGCAATGATGGTGACGGATCGGGTACCTACTCGGACTCGTCGCTGACGATCACCAACCAAGGCGATGGGACCGCCACGGTCTCCGGAGTCTCGGGCACAGTCACCGTGGCCGCTGATCCGCTGCCGCCGGTGGGTAAGGTCGGCTCCTTCCCGGCTATCGACGCCATCCGACCGGTCGAGGCCTGCGGGACTCTTATCACCCTTGAGGACGGCGTCCTGTTCGATTTCGGTTCCTACGAGATACGTGATGACGCCTCCCAGACACTCGGGAGTCTGGCCGATGTGCTCATCAAGGCAGGCGCCCCGTCCCTGCAGGTCCATGGGCACACCGACTCCATCTCAGACCACGGCTTCAACCAGACCCTCTCCGAGAATCGCGCCCAGGCGGTTGTTGACGCGCTGGCCAACAAGGGCGTGACAGCCTCGATGGAGGCCGCCGGTTACGGGGAGACCCGACCGGTGGCCTCCAATGAGAACGACGACGGCTCGGACAACCCGGCCGGGCGTCAGCTCAACCGCCGCGTGGAGATCTTCATACCGGCCTTCTGATGGCGGCCTGATGTGTCCACTGGTGTCATGGAATGCAGCACTTTCACTCGTGCCGCTGCTGCGCCTTCTGGCTGCCCTCGCGGATTCATGCGACTTGTCAGCCCCGGAAGACGGACGGGACTTGGAAAGTGCTGCATTCTGTGACAGGAGCGGGGCGGTGAACGGGGCGACGCCCCGCCGCGCTATCTTCCTCCGGCTACGCTGACGCCGTGAAGTCGTCCGCCTCCGCTCCCGCAGCAAGCGTCCTACAGCCGAGAGAGGCGGCGCTGTCGCCCGGGCCCGGCCTGTTCATCTCCTTCGAGGGCGGAGACGGCGTCGGTAAGACCACCCAGATCGAGCTGTTGAGCACGCTGTTGGTGGCGGCCCGTCTTGATTACCTGCGTACGCGTGAACCTGGCGGCACCGAGCTCGGCGCCAAGATCCGCGAGTTGCTGCTGCACGGCGGGCAGGTGAGCCCGCGCGCCGAGGCCCTGCTGTACGCCGCCGACCGCGCCCACCACGTCGCCACCGTTGTGCGCCCGGCGCTCGCCCGTGGCCAGGTGGTGCTGACCGATCGCTTCCTGGACTCCTCGATCGCCTACCAGGGCGCCGCCCGCGCGCTGGGGACACGGGAGGTGCGCGACTTGTCCCTGTGGGCCGCCGACGGCCTACTGCCCGACCTGACCATTCTGCTCTACGCCGATACCGCTGTAACCGGCCGGCGTACCGATGCCCGTGGGCGGCGGGACCGCCTGGAGCGCGAGCCCGGCGCCTTTCACGCCGCGCTGCGGGATCAGTTCCGCGTTCTGGCCCGTCAGGAACCTGAACGCATCAAGGTTGTAGACGCCGATCAGCCGGTGGATGTGGTGTTCTCGCATGTCATTCGACTCGTTGAGTATCTCATTGCCGAGCGCGGCGCGGGCCTGCACCTGGTGCGGGGCGGATCGGATGGTGATGCGGACACCGAGCGCGAGCATGAGCCCGGCTCCCGCACCCCGCTGGAGGCCTTCCGCGCCGCAGTCTCCCGTCGCCGAGGTCGATAGAAGTCAGGAGGGTTGTTTATTGGGGTGTCAGGTCCCGGGTTTTGTGGAGGGTGTTTTGTCTGGTGTCGGTTGTTGCTGGTTGGGGTTGGTTGGTGGTGGTCTGCTTGCCGGCGTCCTGGGAGATGGTGCTTGGACTTGGGGGATGGTTACCGTTCTCTGTGATCTGATAGTTAGGGTACGATTCACGACCCCGGGGTGTGATTCACGACCACCCCGGGGTCGTAAACCACACCCCAAGGTCGTAAACCAGCACTTCACGTCTAATGAGGGCGTGGTCCCACGGACCAGAACAGCGGCGCGCAGACCGCCCGCGAGCACAGGAGGACGTTGTCAAGTACGGAAGGTCGCCTTCGGACGCGGGATGACGCATTCGGGTGCGAGAGGCAGTCCTCAGGTCGAGCAGGACGCACCACCAGCCACACCCCCAAACACGAAGAGTCCCATTTAGTGCCGGTCTCGGCGAGGGGCGCGTGACCGGGGAACGACCGCGGCGGCGCGGGGTGCCTCTCAGCCCTTGACTCCGCCCTCCTGAACTCCCTTGAAGAACTGCTTCTGCGCCAGAGCGAACAGGATGATGATGGGAACCAGTGCGATGATCGTTCCGGCGGCTACCACACGTGGGTTGGAGCCGAAGTTCGACTGCAGGTACTGCATGCCCACGGTGAGCGTGTATTTCTCGGGATCGGACAGGACCACGAGGGGCCACAGGAAGTCGTCCCAGGCGCCGATGAATGAGAACAGTGCGACCACGCTGACCATGCCGCGGATGTTCGGCCAGACGACGTGGCGTATGCGCTGCCAGGTGGATGCCCCGTCGATCTCGGCGGCCTCAAGGATGTCCTTGGGAATCATGGCGCATGCCGTTGTGATCAGGAGGACGTTGACGGCGCCGATGGCCCCGGGCAGAAACACGCCGACCAGCGAGTTGGCGAAGCCGAGTGATCTGACGGTCAGGTACTGGCTGGTCAGTGTCACCTCGCCCGGGAGCAGCAGGGTCGATAGGAACATCGCCAGGAATATGTACTTCCCTCGGAACTTCAAGACCCCCACGGCATAGCCGGCGCAGGTGCAGAAACAGACCTGGCTGACCACAGTGGCCACGCCCACTGCCAGTGAGTGCCAGGCGTACTTCAGGATCGGTATGGTGCGTGAGACCGTCGCGTAGTGTTCCAATGTCGGCTGCTCCGGGAGCAGCTGCGGCGGGAAGGCATAGATGTTCTCGGAGGCGCCCTTGAGTGAGGTGGACAGCTGCCACAGAAAGGGGAAGACGGCGATGAGCGCCATGAGGCTGAGCAGCAGGTACCGTACGACGGCGCCGGCCGCGGTGGGCTTAAGGAAGTCCGACTCGCCTCGGCGCCGCCAGAAGCGATCCCGGTAGGGCTTGGCCGAAGTCCGGCTGGACGCCCCCGTCCGCCCGGCTACGGTGGCACTCATCGCGAATTCTCCGTAGTCCGGCCGGCATTCGCGCGAAGCGCGGGTCGGTGAGCCCGGCGTCTGCGCAATGCCTTTCGCATGGTGGAGATGTCGGTGCCGTTGTTGACAAGAGCGGTGAGCAGCAGCGGTCCGGTAGTGAGCAGGAAGAGCATCACTGATAGCGCCGAGGCATAGCCGAGCTGCCCGTCTAGCCCCGCGCCCTTGCGTTGGATGAGCATCACCAGGCTCATCGCCTGCCCACCGGGGCCTCCGGAGCCATTGGTGAGGATATAGATCTCGGAGAAGATCCGCATGGCCGAGGTGGCGATCAGGGCGGAGACGAGGAGCATGGCGCCGCGTACGCCGGGGACCGTTATGGACCAGAAGCGGCGTATGGCACCGGCTCCGTCCAGGGCGGCGGCCTCGTGCAGCTCGCGACCCACGCTCCCCAGGGCCGCCAGGTAGACCACCATGTAGTACCCAAGCCCCTTCCAAGTGGTCAGCAGTATGGAGGATACGAGAATCCACCAGCGGTTGGTCAGGAAGTCGATCCCTGTTCCGCCGAGGAATTCGAGCGCCTGGTTGATCACCCCGCGTGAGTCGAACATCCACGACCAGATGATGCCCACGACGACGACGGATGCGATGACGGGGAAGTAGTAGACCGTACGGAAGAATGACATCCCAGGCATGTGCTTGGCGATCAGCAGCGCCAACAGCAGCGGAATGATCGTCAGCAGCGGGACGCATACGAGCACGTAGACGAAGCAGGTGGTCAGGGCGTAGCCGACCTGCGGGTCCTCCAGAATTCGCGCAAAGTTGTCCAGGCCGGCGAACTCGGCCGGCCGTAGCGGCCTGGCATTGGTGAAGGCCAGGATGACTGTGTTCGCGAAGGGCCACAGGGCGAATACCAGGACCCATACCGTTGCCGGCGTGATCAGGACGTAGGGGGCGAGGCGATGACGCATACGCATGCGAATACCGCCGTCAAGCGCCGAGATTCTCGTTGCAGTACTTGACTGCGGCGTCCAAGGCGTCCTTGGGGGAGATGTCTCCCTTCAGCGCAAGCGCGATCTGCTGCTGGGTATAGCTGCTCATGTCATCGGTGTACTGAACCGGCTTGACCGCCTCGGCGCTGGGCATGGCGGCCGCCGCCAATTCGATCGCCTTCTTCATCAGCGGATTGGAGACCTCTGCGGTGAAGGAGTCCGGATCCTCATTGCCCGCCAGGGTTCCGGGCATGAAGCCCTGTGCGATCTTCACGAATTCGACCTGGTTGTCATTGTTCGTCACGTACTGGGCGAATGCGAGCGCCAGGTCGGGATTCCCGGAGTTCGCGGCGACGCTGATCCCTTGAATGTACAGCGGCGGCGTGGTGAAGCGTGCAGAGCAGTCCGTCTTGTCCAGGAGGCTCGGGGCGTCGTTCGTCAGCTGGGTGACGAACGATCCCGTGGCCGTGGTATAACCGACCTTCTCCTGGGTGTACATGGTCGCATTGCCCGAGTAGTCGTCATTGAGTACCTCAGCGGGCATGGCGCCGGCACGGTAGAGCGTGGAGTACTTGCCGACGACCTGTGCGGCCCGGTCGGTGTTGAAGGTGAACTGCTCGCCGTCGAAGATATCGACGCCGTAGTCCCGGATCTCCATCAGGCCGGGCATTGTGGAGGCCAGGTAGATGCCCTTCTCGGCGGCCTTGGTGCACCAATCGATGTAGGAGTCGAGGTCGGTGGGTGCCTCCTGTGCGGACAGTCCCGCGCGCGTGAGCATTTCGGTGTTCCACCAGCATACGTCCGTGCCCAGGTACCACGGATAGCCGTAGGTGCCGTCGATGCCGTCATAGGTGTAGGCATCCAGGCCTCCTTGCACGTAGGTGTTGAGTACCTCCGCATTCGCCGCCCTCAGATCGAGTACCTGGGACGCCTGGGCCAGTTTGTAGGCGAAACCCTCGGGCAGATTGATCACGTCGGGCAGCTCGCCGGAATTGGCCTGCTGGAGGATCTTCTCCTCGTAGCCGTCGCCGGGCTGATCGATCCAGTTGATGGTGGTTCCGGGGTTGTCATCCTGGAATGCCTTGATTAGGGCCTCGAAGTAGGGTGTGAATCGGTCGTCCTTGAGTGACCAGGTCTGGAAGGTGATCTTGCCGGACAGCTCCCCGGAGCCCGCAGCGGCCCCGGAGCCGGAACCCGAGTTGCTGGAGCCGGATGAACCGGTGCAGGCGGACAGAACTGCGGCCGTCGTCACAGGCACGCCCATGAGTAGGCCGCGGCGGCTGAGCTTCATGGTGTATTTCCCTTCGTCTTTGAAGTGGTGGGGCGGGTGCCACAACACCGATACTACATCGGTTTAGTAGAGGTTGAGTACCTCATGGCAGCTCCAGTTCGGGGGCGGGGCCCGCCAAGGCCAGACGCCACCACTGATCGAACAGCGCCGACTGCGGCCCGGCCTGCGAACGAAGTGAGGGCTCGGCTGTTGGCAAGGTGAGTCGTGGAACGGCCGATCCGCCCGCGGCCGCCGGCTCCGACGCCGCACAGTCGCGGGCGGCGTCGGCGGCCGCGCGGAAGGCCTGCCCGGTCGGCTTGACCGCTCCAGTGGAGTCGATGAGGCCGAGGGAGTACTCCAGCTCGGGGAAGTCGGCCAGCTCGGGGGAGACATCGTGGGAGCACCACCAGGTGATCGCCTCCAGGTTCGGTGCTGCGGGTGTGCCATCAAGCCCCGTCAGATGCGCGATCGTATCGGTGACGAAGGCGGGTGCCGCCGCAGCCGGGACGTGGGTGATCGGCGCCCCGACCTCCTGCAGCCAGATGGCGCGTTCGGGCCCGCCCCAGGCACGCGCCAGTTCGACCAGGTAGCGGGCGAACAGCGGCAGGGCGGGATGCCCGCTCCCGTAGCGCGGGCCGACCTGCATGAAGATCCACGCGTGCACGGTTGTCATGTCTCCCAGCATGGCGTGCGCGGGTATGAACGGGTGGGTATCGTCGAACCACAGGTCGTCGTCGAAGGAGTGCGTCAGGGTCCCGGTGGCCCATTCCTCCCGTGCGGCACCGAATAGGGCGCGCAACCACTGCCCGGCCTGTTCGGCCTGCAGCGGGGAGCGCTGTGGATGGCGGCGGGCGGCGAACTGGATGAACTCGTTGCCCAGGCTGAGCCCATCGGCGTGCGGGCGTGAGGCGAGTTCGCGGGCGAGTGTGCGGATCAGCTCGGTCTGCGCCGATACTACGTCGACGTCGGTGAAGAGGTTGCGGCGGTGCCAGGTGGTGACCCAGGCGGGCAGGAAGTCGAAGGAGGACAAGTGCCCCTGCAATGCGTCGACGGTTACCGTCAGGCCGGCGCGACCCGCGATATCGACCACGCGCAGAACGTCGTCGACGGCGGCCGGCCGGATGAGCCGGCGGTTGGGTTGCAGCAGCGGCCACAACGGGAAGATCCGCACGTGATCGGCCCCGACCTCCCGGATGGCGGCCATGTCATCGGTGACGAGCGCCGGATCCAGATCGAGCCAGGCGTGGAACCAGCCCACGCGGGGGGTGTAGTTGACTCCGAACCTCATTGTCTGCGCTCCCCTGTCTGCTTCGGCTTCCGGCTCATCCGCACGGTGGCGATTCCGAAGGGGTGCAGGTCGAAGCTCCAGGCCCCCTGTGCGCCTGGAACGGGGACGACGTCGACGCCGAGCACAGCCGAGGGATTCCCGTGCAAGTCAGCGCCGACGGCGCCGGTCAGGTCATCCGATTCCAGGGTCACGCGAGTGCGCGCCCCCTCCGGCTCGTACAGGCGCACCAGCACATCCCCGGAATCGTCATCAGCGGGGTGGAGGGACTCGATGACGGCGCCGGAGGCGGTCACCAGTGGGGTGATACCGCCGGCGCCGGCGGGGGCGGCCTGCTCCCGCAGCGGCAGGTTCAGGCGATATCCGGCCTGACGGGCTTGCGCGGTTCCTGCGGAGGGGACCACGGAGAACTGGAAGGCGTGCTCGCCATGGTCCTGGTCCGGGTCGGGGAAGCGCGCCGCCCGCAGCAGTGACGCCCTAACGAGCGACCAGGTGCCGCCATGCGGACGGGGATGCCGGGTGACGTCCCAACCGTAGGTGGCGTCGTTGGCGATGCCGACGCCGCGGCCGGGCTCGCCCACCTGCAGCCATTTGTGGGCGCACACCTCGAAGCGGTAGGCGTCCCAGGAGGTGTTGTCATGAGTGGGACGGCGCACGTGACCGAACTGCGCGCCATAGGTGGCGCTATCGGCGTGCACGTCCACGGGCAGGGCCAGTTTGAGCAGCTTCTCCGTCTCCTGCCAGGACACCTCGACCTTGAGATCGAGTCCGCGCTCATTGAGCGTCCAGGTCAGCAGTGCGCGTGAGTCGCCGAAGTGTGCCTCGACGACGGCGAGCGCAGCCGTGCCCGCGACCCGCGTATCAATCAACCGCCCCGGGACCTCATGTATCGAAGCGCGGTAGAAGGGGTCCAGATCCCAGGCGTCCCACTCGTTGGGGAAGTCGTTCGCGATCTGGAGGATGCCGAACCGCTGCCCGGGCGGAACGATCTCCTGCCTGCCCGCCTGGGCGGCGAAGGTCAGCGAGACGAGTGCTCCGGTCGCATCGACCTGCGCCCTCCCGCCGGCGGTGGTCAGGATCGCCCCGCCGTCGCGCAGCTGTTCAACCGTCGCCCCCTTCCGGGCGGTTGCGGCACGGACGGCCTCAGCCGTCACGACGGCGGCGCCCAGGGCGGGGACCTCCACGCCGGCCACAAACCGTGGTACGGGCGCCGTATTGAACACCAGCCGGTCCCCGGCCCGCGGGGAGTCGTCGTCGGGTCGGGATTCTGGATGCGGTCGGGGGGAGGTGGCGGGCAGTGGTTCGGTGAGCGTCGTCGTCGGCACCTGCTCCGCCAGGGCCCGGCGCGCGCTCGCGGCCAGGGCGCCTGCCGTGGCGACGACCTGGCACAGTGCCGCCTCCGCCTCCTCGTAGACCCAGGCGATCGAGGAGCCGGGCAGGATGTCGTGGAACTGACACAGTAGGGTGGTGCGCCAAAGGCGGTGGAGCAGTGGGGCGGGGTAGGTGTCGTCGCTGAGCAGGCCGCGCACCCAGGCGGTTGTGCACCAGGTCTCCGCCTCGCGCAACGCCGCCTCGGCCTCCCGGTTGCCGCGTTTGATCGCCGCCTGACTGGTCAGTGTGCCCCGGTGCTTCTCCAGGTACAGTTCGCCGACCCATACGGGGGCGTCGGGATACTCCGCGCGGGCGCGGCTGAAGAACTCCGCGGAGGTCATGTGCTCCATCCGGGGCGAGCCGGCCAGGTTCTGCATCCGTTCAATGCGGTCGAGCATCTCGCGAACCGGTCCGCCTCCGCCGTCGCCGTAGCCGTACAGGAGGAATTCAGTGGCGGCGCGCCCCTTGTCCTTGAAGTTGTGCTCGGCGTGCCGCACCTGCTCCGCGGTGACCTCGGCGCCATAGGTGTCCGCCGGGGGGAAGTGGGTGAAGATGCGGGTGCCGTCGATCCCCTCCCACCACAGCGTGTGATGGGGGAAGGCGTCGACCTGGTTCCAGGAGATCTTCTGCGTGAGGAAGTTGTCGTAACCGGCGAGGTGCGCGATCTGTGGCAGTGCTCCGGTGTAGCCGAAGGAGTCGGGCAGCCAGATCTCATGGCAGGCGGCTGCGAGCTCGTCGCGGAAGAAGGCGGTCCCCTCGGTCAGTTGGCGCACCAGGGACTCACCCGCCGGCAGCACCGCGTCGGGCTCGACCCAGGAGCCGCCGACCGGAGTGATGCCTCCGGCGGCGACATGGGCCTTGAGCCGTTCGAACAGCTCCGGATCCTCCTCCTTGACCCAGGCGGCGTGCTGCGCGGCCGGCAATGCGAAGCGCATCGGCGCGCCGTCGTCGAGCAGGCGGATGACATTGGCCAGGGTACGCACCGCCTTGCGGCGTGACTCGCGCACGGGCCACAGCCAGGCGGAGTCTATGTGTGCGTGACCGCTGACTGCCAGGGTCACGGCATCGTGATCGGGGGGCGTGGACAGCAATGGTTCCAGTAGCTCACGCACCCGGGTGGCGGTACCGCGAACGTCAGCGGGGTCGAGCCGGTCGAGCGCCTCCGAGGTGCCGACCAGGAGCCTCCACATGCGGGGCGATTCCTGCGGCAGTGTCCGCGCCAGACCGAGCAGGACGTCGACGTCGGCGGCGAGTTCGCGCACCTGATCGTGAACCCGTGCGAGTCGGGCGGTGCGGAACGTGTAGATCGGTGCCTGGGACTGCGTGAACCGTGATCCCTCCGCGGTGGGCTGGAATGGGGGAGTGCCCAGCAGCATCGGGTTGGAGGCGGCCTCCACATACAGGGTCAGGTGCCCCTCGGCGTCCAGCAGTGACTCCCATACGGGGACCCACTGGTTGCGGGGGTTGAGCGCCTTGAGGATGGTTCCGTCGGCCGTGCGCACCAGTCCCTCGGCCTGGAATCCTGGGGAATGGGGCTCCCATCCCAGATCGATGTCCAGTTCGAGGTGGGCGCCGCGCAACTCGGAGGGGATGGAGGTGGTCACGCGGAACCAGGTGGTGCCCCAGGCGGGACCCCAGGGGCCGGGGATCGAGAAGGGCCGATAGGCGGTGGTGGGAGACAGGGCCGTGGAGGTGGGGACGGGGGCACCAGCTCCGGGCACATTCGCGAGAGGGCCGGACGGATCGGCGACCTCCCAGGCCTCCACGTGCGCAGGGGCGATCGTCTCAAGGATCGCGGGCCGAATCCGCTCGGCGAGCATACGGTCCACGTGTTTTAGGAGCATTGCGCGGTTGTCATGCATGGCGGCCTCCATTGGCGCGGGCGGGTGAGTGACAGTCGGCCCGACCTGCTCTCGGAGCGGCCGACGATAATCCACACTAAACCGTATTATCTATGAGGTCAAGCGGTTCAAGGGATGCCTTATAAGCGGATCAGCCGTGGCATACTGCCGTCATGGAGCGTCCTACCATCCGCGACATCGCGGAGGTCGCCGGGGTATCCCCGTCCGCCGTGTCCTTCGCCCTCAACGGCCGCCCGGGCGTATCCGACAGCACGCGGCGTCGAGTCGTCGCCGTTGCGAACCAGATGGGCTGGACCCCGAACGCGGCTGCACGCGCGCTGTCCGCCTCGCGCGCGGGCGCGGTCGGCCTGGTCATCGCCAGGCCCAGCCATGCCGTGGCCGCTGAACGCTTCTTCTTCGAGTTCATAGTGGGCATGCAGGGCGAACTCGCGATCGACGCACTCGCCCTGGTGCTGCAGATCGTTGAGACGACGACGCAGGAGATCGCCACTTACCGCTCGTGGTGGGCGCAGCGCCGGGTCGATGGCGTAGTAGTGGTGGATCCTCGCAGTGAGGATCCGCGGTTGGAGGTTCTGGGTGAACTGGGGCTGCCGTACGTGCTGGTAGGGGAACCGGATACCGGTGGAATGCCGGCCGTCGTCGGGGATGACGAGGGCATGATGGAAGTCGTGCTGGCGCATCTTATGGAGCAGGGTTACGAACGCGTCGCCTACATCTCGGGCACCGCCGGCGTGATGCACAATGCCCGGCGCACCAATGCCCTGTCCGTCGCGGGTAGACGCGCGGGGGTTGAGATCATGGTGGTGCAGGCCGCCGATTACTCCGAGCGCTCCGGAGGTCAGGCGACCGCGGAACTGGTGGGTGGGAGACGTGTTCCGGACGCGATCGTTTACGACAACGAGGTGCTTGCGCTCGGGGGAGTGTCGGTGCTGCAGGACAGGCGGGTGGGGATCGGCGCGGAGCTCGCCGTGGTCTCGCTTGAGGACTCCTCCGTGCTGCGGGTACTCACCCCCGATGTGACGGCGATTCATCGCGAGCCGGGGGAGATGGGCCAGACGGCGGCCAGGCTCCTACGGGCCTATCTGAGCGACCAGACGTCTCATACCGTTCGACTGGCGACTCCCACCCTCGTGGTGCGTGCCTCCTCAATGTCCGCGGGCTGGACGTCAGACGTCCTCGCGACGTCGTAGGAGCCAGTGCGCGAGTATGGCGGCCAGTACGAGTGCGGCAACGAGGTATAGCACGCTGCCCAGGTCGGTCCTCTGACCGTCGGCCCACAGCGGTGACAGTGCCTCCATGAGCCGGTAGCCGGGCAGCCACACAGCGACTGCTCGCAGCGCGTCGGGGAAGGTGCTGATCGGGAAGATCGCGCCGGACAGGAAGAGCAGCGGGAAGAAGACCATGGAGCACACTCCCTGCGTGCTGCGCGGCGTCCCCGCCACGGCGGCGATGCATACTCCCAGCACCAGGAACACGGCAATGCCGAGGGTCGCCACGCCCAGAACCGCCAGTGGGAGGGCCGGCGGCGTCGCGCGCCACCCCAGCCACAGGACCAGGTAGGAGATTGCCCAACCCAGGAGCACCAGGACCAGCAGAACCAAGGCGTATGCCGACATCACGAGTCCCGGGCCCCCGGGGCGCAGGCTGGAGCCGGCCAGAACGCGGGACTCGATCAGCGAGGCCAGGCCGATCCCCATGCCGAACAGTCCGATGATCATGATGAACATGACTCCGGTCGTCACGCCCAGAGTGTCTACCAGGCGGTACCTGGTGTGTCCATCGCTGTAGACCTGGTCGCCGTAGGCGAGCGCCTGCACTATGACAATCATGAACGGCACCGCCAGGTTGAAGGTGGCCGCCACTGGTTCCCGAACGAACCCCAGCAACTGATTGCGGATCTGTAGTGCGAAGGGTTTCATCATCATTCGCCTCGGGTGTGCAGGTAGATATCGGATAGCCGGGGCGTGCGCTCGCGCACCCCGATGGCACGGTTCGGCTCTGCCTCCTCCAAAGCGCGGATGTCACGACGCAGGGACTCGGCGTTGGTGTATCCCACCAGGGTGGCTGCGCCGTCGCTGCTGAGGAAGTGACGGCGCTCGGCCGTGTCCGTCGGAAGGGAGCTGAGAATTGCTGTCGGCACGGGCACCACGCCCACCAGCCCGGAGGCGTGGACCAGGTCGCTCACCGTGCCGGAGGCCACGATAGAGCCGTCGCGCATAATGATCACGGTGTCCGCGTAGTCCTCGGCCTCGGTCAGGTCATGGGTTGTGACCAGGAGCGTCGCGGGCCGGCCCGCCATGACCCGGGAGAGGTAATCCCACAGGGATAGTCTGCTCTCCAGGTCGACGCCGCTGGTCGGTTCGTCCAGGATGATGAGTTCCGCCTGGCCGAAGAAGCAGCCCGCCACCATGACACGCTTCTGCTGGCCCCCGCTGAGACGACCGAATCGCCGGCCCAACAGATCCTCAATGCCGAAGCTCGTGGCAATGTCTTCCACCGTGCTGGCTGGTTGACCATACAGCGCCGCGAAGAACTCGAAGTGCTCGCGCACGGTTACCTGGGCGTGCAGCGATCCGCCTTGTAAGCACACACGGATGCGTGGCCGTAGGGAGGGATCGCCCGGGTGCGTTCCAAGCAGGGTGATCGTGCCGCTCGTCGGGGCACGCAGTCCCACGAGCGTCTCAATGGTGGTCGTCTTCCCGCAGCCGTTGGGTCCCACCAGGAAGTAAGTGGTCCCTGCGGCCAGCGAGAGGTTGATGCCATGGAGCACCTCTCGCCCCTGGTAGGTCTTGGTGACGCCTGACAACTCGGCTACTGTGCGCATCGTCCCTCCTGCTTCTCCGAGAGCCTTATTAGGGGTGCTGCTGCGGCGGGACCTGGTCGCCATCGTCCGGGTTGAGGTGCAACGCCTGAGGTTGGTGGTTTTGATTGTATGTCGAGCCAGGGGGTTTATGAGGCACTTCGTGTTTGAGGGTGTGGCGGTTGGCGGTGGGATGGCGTTGGGTACGCCCCTTCGGCGTTGGGTACGCCGGTTAGACCTGTGGTGAAGGCTTCGTAGCCCTTCAGCAGACACCTAACCGGCGTAGTAGAGCACGAACCGGCGTAGTAGACGAGTTCGGCTACAGGCGCTAACACCCCCAAACACGAAGAGCCATTTATGACTCCGCCCTACGAGCGACTGCTATGGCTGAATACGTCTGCACTTCCCGCTACCCTGGGGACGTGATCCACTCCTTCCTGCCGCCGACCACGGGCCGGATGACCATTGTCTCCACACAGGAGCACGTATGAGCGTCTGGGACGACGTCGTCGGCCAGGAGCGGGTCGTCGCTGCCTTCCGGTCCGCCGCGCAGGCGGCCCGCGCCGTCATCGCCGCCCGCACCGGTGATGCGAGCCAGGCTCCGCTTGGTCGGCCGCCGGAGCCGCCGGATGAGCATGCGGCCCCTCCCGCCGCTGCATCCGCCGTCGACGCCTCCGCTATGACTCATGCCTGGCTGGTGACCGGCCCGCCCGGCTCCGGCAGGAGCGTCGCCGCGCGGGCCTTCGCCGCCGCCCTGCAGTGCACCGGTGAGGAACCCGGCTGCGGGGCGTGCAAGGCCTGCCGCGACGTGCTCAGCGGCGCCCACCCCGACGTGGTGCGACTGGCCACCGACAAGCTCCTGATCACCATCGATGAGGTCAAGGCCCTGATCGGGGAGGCGCAGCGCCGCCCCTGGACCGGCAACTGGCGGGTCATCCTGGTGGAGGACGCTGATCGCATGGCCGAGCGCACCACCAACGTGCTGCTGAAGTCGATTGAGGAGCCGCCGCCCCAGACCGTGTGGATCCTGTGCACCCCCAGCGCCGACGACGTGCTGCCCACTATCCGCTCGCGCTGCCGCCTGGTGACCCTGAGGATCCCCCCGGCCGACGCCGTGGCCGAACTGCTGGTGCGCCGCGACGGCGCCGACCCTGAACTGGCGGTCCGCGCCGCCCGCGCCAGTCAATCCCACATCGGACTCGCCCGGCACCTCGCCGTCGACGCCGGCGCCTGGGAGCGACGCCGTCGGCTGCTGCTCGCACCGGTATCGCTGCGCAGCGTCGGCGATGCGGTCCTGGCCGCCGCGGACCTGGTAGATGCCGCCGAGGATGAGGCCTCCCGTGCCACCACCGAGCGCGACGCCGCCGAGAGGGCCGCCCTGCTGCGCGCACTGGGCATTGAGGAGGGGGGCAGAATCCCGCCGTCGCTGCGCGCCCAGGTACGGCAACTGGAGGAGGATCAGAAGCGGCGTGCCCGCCGTGCCCGCACCGACGTGCTGGACCGGGCCATGATCGACCTGTTGTCCTTCTATCGGGATGTACTCGCGGTTCAGCTCGGAAGCGACGTCGAGCAGGTCAATATCGACCTGTCTGAAGCGGTGGCGCAGGTGGCGACCTCCACCGGACCCCGGCAATCCCTGGCGCGCATCGGCGCCATTGAGGAGTGCCGCACCCGACTGCGTTCCAATGCGGCCCCGCTGCTCGCGGTGGAGTCCCTCATGGTGCAGCTGCGACCCCAGGCATGAGGGTCGACGACGGCGGTCCCGGCGCTAACCCTGCCGGCTCCCGGCCGGGGTGAGCTCGGTGGCTGCCCAGGAGGACAGCAGCCGCAGCGCCTCCTGACTCGCGCTGTCGGGCTCTACTCCATATACCAGCAGCGTCAGCCCGGGCGTGCTCGCCATCGCAGCGGGCTCGTAGAACAGCTGCATCTGGCCGACGACCGGATGATTGACCACTTTCTTGGCACGGCACACGTAGCGAACGTCGTGACGTGCCCACAGGTCGGCGAACTCCCGGCTGCGTGTAGACAGCTCGCCGATAAGCGCCTGGAGACACGGGTCGGTCGGGTCCGCGCCGGCTTCCAGGCGCAGCATCGCCACCAAGTCCTCCGCCCCCGCCTGCCAGTCGACGAAGAAGGTGCGCGCGCGGGGATCCAGGAAGACGAAACGTGCCATGTTCGGGTGTGGCCCGGCGACGTCGGGGATCGGATCGACGAACATGGGGGAGTACAGTGCCCGGGCCATGTTGTTGGCGGCCAGGTAGTCGCCTGAGCCGTTGCGCACCGCGGCCGGCATCACCAACGCGTCCAGAATCCACTGCGTGTCCGGCCGTACGGCGCAGCTCTTGGGCTGTGCTCGACGCCGCCGGACCCGCCCCGTGGGGGTGACGGCGCGAGCCAGGTCGATCAGGTGCTGCCGCTCGGCCTCGTCCAGCATCAGCGCTGAGGCGAGCGCATCCAGGACCTCGTCGGAGGCTCCGGCCGCATTGCCTCGCTCCAGGCGCGTGTAGTAATCCACGCTCACCCCGGCGAGCATGGCGACCTCCTCCCGCCGCAGCCCCGGTACGCGGCGGTGGCCGGCGACGACGGGCAGTCCCGCCATCCGCGGGGTCACCTTCGCCCGGCGCGTAGTGAGGAAGTCCTTGATCTCGGCGCGGGCGTCCGCGGGCGTAGGGCGGGTCTGGCGGCTCATGCGCACAAGGCTATGCGTCGTTGTGAAGCTGCGGGAGGCCCGCCCGGTCCCCGTCAGGCGCGGGTGGAGTCGGTGCCGCCGGTGTTTAACGGCTGCGTCACGGTGGGGGGCGACTTCCCCCGTAACGTGCGTGCCCCGCGCGCAGATGCCCTTAGGCTGCGAAGGTGAATATGCTCAATGGAAACGGTCGTCGCGCGCTCTCCGCACTCGCCGCCACGCTTTCCGCGGTCGGCCTGGCCGCATGCGGTGTCCTTGCTCCGGCCAGGGACGTAAGCCCCTCGGCCGCCGCCAGGCAGGCGGGATCGCCCACCGCCGCCGTCCCAGCCGGGCTGGGGGACTACTACGCTCAGGATGTCGAATGGTACTCGTGCGGAAAAACCGGCATGGATGAGGTAGGTGGCAAAGGCGACTTCTCCTGCGCCTATGTCACGGTCCCCCTCGACTACACCGAACCGGACGGGCAGCGTATTGAGATTGCGATGAAGCGGCGCTCGGCCGATGCGAAACCAATTGGCACCCTGTTCATCAACCCGGGTGGTCCGGGCGGCTCGGGCATCAGCCTGGTGACCACCATTGACGGCTACTTCTCCAACGATTTGCTCGCCTCCTACGATGTGATCGGCTTCGATCCGCGTGGTGTGGGCAACTCGACGGCCATCGACTGCCTGACCGACGCAGAACTCGACGAGTTGCGCTCCGGTTCCGAACTCGATCGGGCCATCGGCGCGGCAGACACGGATGGCGCCGTGGACGCGGCGGGCCTCCAAGCGGAGGTGGTGGAATACGCCGAGTGGTTCGGGGACAAGTGCGAGAAGAACACCCCCGCCGGTCTGCTCGATCACGTGGACACGGTCTCGGCCGCGCGCGACCTGGATGTGCTTCGTGCCGTCGTCGGAGAGGAAGTACTCACCTACCTCGGATACTCCTACGGCACCTATTTGGGGGCCACCTATGCCGAGTTGTTCCCTGCCAATGCGGGTCGACTGGTTCTCGACGGGGGCCTCGACCCGACCCTTAGCGCCGGTGAGGTCACTCTGGGCCAGGCCGCCGGTTTCGAGTCCGCGCTGCGCACCTACGTGGCGGACTGTCAGAGCGGAGACAACTGCCCGCTGAGCGGTGATGTCGACGCCGGCGTCGCTCAAATACAGGACTTGCTCAAAGTCACCATGGACGCGCCGATCCCCACATCCGATCCTGATCGGCCGCTGACCCGTTCACTGGCCGGGTCCGCGATTGTCAATATGATGTACCGGTCCGAGTCCTGGTCCACCCTCACCGAGGGCCTGGACCAGGCCATGAACCAGCAGGACGGCTCTGTACTCCTCAGTACCGCCGACCTGTTTGCCTCGCGCCAGAGCGATGGCTCCTACCGGAGCAACGCGGGCGAGGCCATCACCGTCATCAACTGCCTGGACTACCCGGTCAGCGGTGATGCCGAGTCCTGGGAGACGGAGCGCGATGCCCTCAAGGAGGCCTCTCCCACCTTCGGTGCCGATATGGGCTACTCGGACCTGTTCTGCCAGACTTGGGGACACGAGTCCACCCGTGAGCGCACGGAAATTCATGCCCGGGGCGCCGCCCCCATGCTGGTGATCGGCACCACCGGCGATCCGGCCACTCCCTACGTCTGGTCCCAGGCCTTGGCCGCCCAACTTGACGATGCCCGATTGGTCACTTGGAGGGGTAACGGTCACACCGCCTACGGCCGTTCGGATGACTGCGTGACCAAGGCCGTCGACGACTTTCTGCTGGCGGGTGTTCTGCCCGAGGACGGCCTGGTCTGCGGCCGCTGACGCGGGGCGGGCCGCCTCGGGGGACGGGCGCGCCTACACGCGTGGCATGGTGAGCTCTCCGGCGAGGTTCCTTCGCATCCAGGCGCCGAGTTCGGCGCCGCGCAAGCCCTGCGAGGCCAGGAACTGCAGCTTGGTGTAGGCGGCCTCCATAGTCATGTCGCCTCCGCCTACCGCGCCGGTGGCGGCGACGGCGGTCCCGACGGCGTATCGGTCCAGCGCCACCGTGCCCTGGAGGCACTGGGAGGTGATCACCACCGTCACGCCCGCCGTCACCGCATCCGCGATTACCGGTGTCAGCTCGGTCGGCAGGTTGCCAACGCCGAAAGCCCGCAGCACCACCCCTACCGGTGGGGGCGCCAACAGTGCGGCCAGGCGGGTGGCGGTCAGTCCGGGCACGGCGTCGAGGACCACGACGTCGTGCTGCCCGAAGGGTCGCGGTGTGCTCCAGCCGATTCCGTCGGTGTCGGTGGGGCCGGACCAGTGCCAGGGAGCGCCGGCGCGGGCCGAGGGAGCGACGTTCGGGGAGTCGAATCCCTGGAGGCTCCAGGCGGAGGTCTTGGTGGCGCGGTTGCCGGCGAGCAGATGGCCGCCGAAGAACAGGTGCACTCCGGCAGATACGCCCTGGGCGATCGCCTCCAGCGCGCCGGTTACATTCGCCGCGGCGTCGGAGCCGGGGGCCCCGAGTGGTAGTTGGGACCCGGTGGCGACCACTGGCTGCCTGAGCCCCGTCAAGGCGTAGGACAGGGCGGAGGCGGTATATGCCAGGGTGTCGGTGCCGTGCAGTACTAGGAAGGCATCTGCGCAGGCGTGTGCATTGATGTCATTGATGATCGCCTGCCAGGTATGAGGAGCTGCCTGTGCGGAATCGACCAATGGCTGCAGGGTGGTCAGAGTGGTCCGGGGCCTAGACGCCGTCGGAAACGCTATGAGCAGATCGCTCAGCCAGGCCTCCAGGTCGGCGCCGGGCCTAAGCCCGCGGGGTGAGTCGACCATCCCAATGGTTCCACCGGCGTAGGTGAAGTGGACGTGCATGTGCTCAGGGTAGTGGGTGTGGCTGTGCTCTAAACCACCTGCCGGGATTGGGGTGCTGGATTGCGTGGCGGCGGTGCCAGGCGGTAACCTGCGTGTCGCCGCTTTGGCGGCAGGCCACCTTAGCTCAGTCGGCAGAGCGATTCACTCGTAATGAATAGGTCGTGGGTTCGATTCCCACAGGTGGCTCCACTCCATTGGTCCCGTTCCCGTCGATCATCGTCTACGATGCACCCGACGCGCCGCATTGTCCTTTTCCCTTGCTTCAATTGTGCCGTTATGTCTATCCTGTTTCTCGGGATGACCCCGCGGCGGAAGCGGGGCCCGCGAATCTGTGGCAAGGAGGATCAATATGGCGCAGAAGACGCAGATTGTTCTGGTGGACGACATCGACGGCTCTGAGGCGACCCAGACCATCACTTTCGCTCTCGATGGTGTCACTTACGAGATCGACCTGAACGAGGAGCACGCGGCTGCGCTGCGCGAGTCGATCGAGGAATGGACCGTAAAGGCCCGCCGTCGCGGTGGGCGTCGCACTCTTCGGCGTCGCCCGCCGACGGGTGTCACGCAGAAGATCCGTGAGTGGGCGCGCGCCAACGGCTATGAGGTTTCCGACCGTGGGCGCATTCCCGCGCCGGTGCGTGAGGCCTACATGGCGGCCAACAACCCCGGCAAGTGAGTTTGCACTATCGCCGGTTGAGAAATGGCCGGTGACGCTGCGGCGCGCATCGTCGGCGCACTCGTGCCCACCAGGCCCCTGTGTCCCTTGGGACCCAGGGGCCTGGTCGCAGGCGGCGGGGCCTGGCACAATGACCTCCATGGCTTACACCCTTGTGCTGCTCCGCCACGGCGAGAGCGATTGGAATGCTAAGAACCTGTTCACCGGCTGGGTGGACGTCCCGCTGTCGGAGAAGGGGAGTGCCGAGGCCGTCCACGGCGGCGAACTCCTCAAGGAGGCGGGCGTCCTGCCTGACAAGCTATTCACCTCGGTGCTCCGCCGCGCCATCATGACCGCTAACCTGGCGCTGGACGCGGCCGATCGTCACTGGATCCCGGTGGAGCGGCACTGGCGGCTCAACGAGCGTCATTACGGCGCTCTGCAGGGCAAGAACAAGAAGGAGATCCGCGAGCAGTACGGGGACGACCAGTTCATGCTCTGGCGCCGCTCCTATGACGTGCCTCCGCCGGAGATCGAACTCGGCTCGGAGTTCTCCCAGGACACGGACCCGCGTTACGCCGGTGAGCCCATTCCCGCCACCGAATGCCTCAAGGACGTGCTCACCCGGCTCCTGCCCTACTGGGAGGAGACGATTGTTCCCGAGATCAAGACCGGCAAGACGATCATGATCGCCGCGCACGGAAACTCGCTGCGCGCCATCGTCAAGCACCTTGATGACATCTCCGATGCTGACATCGCCGGTGTCAACATTCCCACCGGCATTCCGCTCGTCTATGAACTCGACGAGGAGACTCTCAAACCCATCAAGAAGGGCGGCCGCTACCTGGATCCGGAGGCCGAGGCGAAGATCGCCGCTGTCGCCAACCAGGGGAAGTGAGTGTGCGAGGCATCGGCCGGGGCGCGCACTGAGCCCGGTCGGTGTCGGTTTCTAGCCAGAGGGGCGGGGTGACGCGAAGGTCGTCGCCCCGCCCCTGCTCGTGGCGAATCCCGGCCACTGCTGCCAGGGGGAGCAGGTGATGTTCCTATGTGTGTCAGTTACGAGCGGTAATCGTCGATGTAATCGGGCTCTTCCGGTTTGAGGGCGCGTACCGTCGCACCAAAGTACGAATCGTCGGTGCCAAGGGCTGAACCGTCAACCAAAGGTACGAGACGTCCAGCCCGCGATATCGCCCTATGGCGCCTGCGCCGCGATGCCTCCGCGACCTGGCCTGCGCGCCCGCACCTGGTGACGTTTGGGAGGAGGGCCGCCACGTCGATTCACGACCTTGGGGTGCAATTCACGACCACCCCGGGGTCGTAAACCACACCCCAAGGTCGTAAACCAGCAGTTCACGCAACAGAGTTCGATCGCTCGGACCACGACGCTAAGACCGCACCCGAGCACGCGATGCCGCCCTCGAGCGCGGAAAGATGCGTTCGAACATGGGAGGCCGTTGTCAAGCGCGGGACAGGTCGTCCTCGGGTCGACCAGAACACACCACCACCCACACCCACCAACAGCCCGCCGATCCCAGTACGTCACAACTGCCGGTCTCGGCGTGCAAAAGATGCCGACTTCGTACCTCCCGGTCAGGATTCGCTCGGGCCGGGCACGGTGACGCCGGAAACGAGATATGCCATGCGCCGGGCCACCGACGTCGAATGATCGCCGAACCGTTCCAGGAAGCGGCCCATTAGGACGGCGTCCACCACCTGCTGCCGGGTCAACCCGATGTTCGGGTCGAGGATCATTTGGAAGGACTGACGGTGCAGTGCGTCCAGTTCGGCGTCGCGATCCTGGATCTGTGCGGCCAGTTCCAGATCCTGGGTCTTAATCAGAGTGCGCACGTCCCGGCCGGCACGCACGGCGGCATCGGCCATGCTCACCATTAGACTCAGGATCGGCTCGGGCACGGGTGCCAGCGGGTAACGACCGCGGGCGATCGTGGCCACATGGCGGGCGAGATCTCCCTGGCGTTCAAGGGTCTGAGCCATGCGCAGAGCGGATATGACATTGCGCAGGTCCCGATCCACCGGCTGCTGGCGGGCGAGCAGCATTACGCACATGTCGTCTATGTCGCGCTGCAGGTCATTGATGCGCTCATCGGCATCAATGACCTGCTCGGCCACGACGATGTCGCCGGTGCGCAGGGACTCCGCGGCGCGCTCGATGGCGGTGGCGACATGCGCCGCCATGGACGCCAGATCGGTTCCCAGCTGCTTGAGCTCCTGGTTGAAGATGTCGCGCATGGCTGCCTCCCCGCGTGTCGGCGCTGCGGCCGGGCTCGCGAACTGCCCGCCCACACCTCTACCCTAGGGGGCGTGGTAACCGTTTGGCTGATCATCGCCGTGGCCGTGGCAGGTGTCGCGGCCGGCGCGGCGGTAGGGCTAGCGCTCGGGCACGCCACGCGTGACGTGCACGGCAACGGCATCATCGCCGGCTCCACGCTGGAGCGCGACGGCCTGATCCCGGTGCTCGCCGCGCTGAACTCGACCGTGGTCCTGCTCGATGACGATGGTGAGGTTCTGCGCGCCTCGGCCGCCGCCTACACCTACAACATCGTCCGCGATGACGAAGTCAGCGAGCCGCAGGTGGCGCAGATGGTTGACCGCGTGTGCGCCACTAACCAGGCCGAGGAGGCCGAGATCACGGTGGCGCGCGGTCGGGTGGCCGGTGCGGGCAACTTCCACCTGAGGGTCCGCGTGGCCGCTATCGGCCGTGGCCGCACACTCGTCCTCATTGGGGACCGCACCGCCGCTCGGCGCGTAGAGGAGATGCGCCGTGATTTCGTGGTCAACGCCTCTCACGAGCTGAAGACCCCGGTGGGCGCCATCTCGCTGCTGGCGGAGACCGTGCGTGAGAACGCCGACGATCCGGCTCTGGTCGCCGACTATGCGGCGCGCATGAGTCGGGAGTCCAGCCGCCTGGAGCGGCTCGTGGGAGACATCATCGAACTGTCCCGCCTGCAGGACGGCGATGCGCTGGTGGAGCCCGAGGACGTGAACCTGGATGACGTCGTCGTAGACGCCCTGGATCGGGTGCGTGTGGAGGCGGAGGCGAAGGAGGTCGCACTGGTGGCCGGCGGTGCTGAAAACCTGCACGTTCTTGGGGATCCGGTACTGCTGGTAACCGCCGTCAGCAACCTGCTGGACAACGCCATCCGCTACTCGGAGCCGCGTACCCGGGTGAGCGTCGGGCTGAGCGTGGACGCCGACGATCCGGAACTGGTGCGCATCGCCGTCGTCGACCAGGGTATCGGCATCGCCAAGGAGGTGCAGGAGCGCGTCTTCGAGCGCTTCTATCGGGTGGACAAGGCCCGCTCGCGGGCGACGGGCGGCACCGGTCTGGGGCTGTCGATCGTCAAGCACGTCGCCGCAGATCACGGCGGCACGGTGGAACTGTGGTCGGCACCCGGGCGCGGTAGCACCTTCACGCTGGTGCTGCCCCGGCACCGTACTGAGGCGGATCTGCCCGGCCCGGCGAAGGAGGCGGTCGAGGCGGTTGCCAGCGGAGCCGCCGGCGCCTCCTTCGCCGCCATCGCCGCCATCTCCGAGGACCCCTCCGCACGGAGCCAGCGGACGGGGCAGGTGTTAAGACCGGATGAGACTCGTGAGGAATGAGAGCATGACCCGGATACTGTTGGTCGAGGACGAGGAGAACTACCGCGAGCCGCTGGCACTGAACCTGCGGCGTGACGGATTCAGAGTCGTGGAGGCGCAGGACGGTGCCGCTGCCATGGAACGCTTCGAGACCGCGGGGGCCCCCGGCGGCAGCGGACACATCGACTTGGTTCTGCTGGATCTGATGCTGCCGCGGATGTCCGGGGCGGAGGTGTGCCGCCGCATTCGGCGCACCTCCCGGGTGCCGGTCATCATGCTCACCGCCCGGGACGCGGAGATGGACAAGATCGCCGGGCTGGAGCTCGGAGCAGACGACTACATCACCAAGCCCTACTCCTATCGCGAGCTGGTGGCCCGCGTGCACGCCGTACTGCGCCGCACCGCGGATGAGGCGCCCGAACAACCGGTGCTTAAAGCCGGACGGGTAACCATGGACGTGGGGCGCCACGAGGTGAGTGTGGAGGGCCGGGTGGTGCCCATGCCCAAGCGCGAGTTCGAGCTGTTGGAACTGTTCCTGCGCCACCCCGACCATGTGCTCACCCGCGGCCAGATCATTGAGCGTCTGTGGGGCGCCAACTATGTGGGCGACACCAAGACACTTGACGTGCACGTCAAGCGCATCCGCGCCAAGATCGAGGTCGATCCCAGCGCCCCGAAGCTGTTGACCACGGTGCGCGGGGTCGGCTACCGGTTGGTCACCGCCGACTGATTCCAGGCGTCCGTGTGAGCTAGCTCCCCGATCTTATGGCGTCATTTCCTGATAAACTAAAGCTCCACGACTAATCTGGAGTGACCTCACCTATGACATTCGAAGTCGGCGAGACCGTCGTTTATCCCCACCACGGCGCCGCCCGGATCATTGACATCCGCCAGCGCAAGGTCAGGGGCGAGGAGAAGACCTACTTGCAGCTCGAGGTGGCACAGGGCGACCTGACCATCCTGGTCCCGGCCGACAGCGTCGACCTGATCGGGGTGCGCGACGTCGTCGACGAATCCGGCCTGGAACGCGTCTTCGAGGTGCTGCGGGCGCCGCTTACGGAGGAGCCCACCAACTGGTCGCGGCGCTTCAAGGCCAACCAGGAGAAGATAGCCTCCGGCGACGTCATCAAGGTTGCCGAGGTCGTGCGCGACCTGTCCCGTCGGGATACCGACCGCGGCCTGTCCGCCGGGGAGAAGCGCATGCTGGCCAAGGCCCGTCAGATCCTCGTTTCCGAGCTGGCGCTCGCCCAGAAGACGCCCGAGGAGGAGGCAGAGAGCATCCTCGACGAGATTCTCTCCTCCGGGACTGCCGCCTGAAACCACCTGCTCCTCGGGGCGGTTCCGGGCCGGGGACGGAAGCCGCAACCGGCCGAAGACGTGGCGCTGGTAGGGTCCCGCACATGTCGGACACAACCACCGGGAACGCCGTCGCCATACTCACTGCCGCCGGTTCCGGAACCAGGCTCGGCTCCGTGGGACCCAAGGCGCTGGTGGAGGTATGCGGCGAGTCCCTGTTGCGCCGGGCCGCTCGCGGCCTGCTCGACTCCGGCGTGATCGACCGCATCACCATTACCGCCCCCCGGGCGTATTTGGACCCCTTCACCGCCGAAGTCACCGACCTGACCGACGCGGGTCGAATCAGTGTGGTCGCGGGCTCTTCCGCCTCCCGTCAGGCCTCGGTCGCCCTCGGATTGGCTGCTGTGTTGGAGACAAGTCCCGACGCCGAGGTCGTGCTCGTACACGACGCCGCCCGGGCCCTGACCCCTCCAGACCTGATCCGCCGCGTCGTCGCCACCGTGCGCGCCGGGCACGATGCCGTCGTCCCGGGCCTGCCCGTTGCGGACACGGTCAAGGAGGTGGTGGCGGTTGCGCCCCGGCCCGCAGGCAGTCTCCCGGACACCGCCCTGTCCGGAGCAGGTAGCCTCCATACCGACCGGTCCAAGGCCCGGTTGGGGACCGAGCTGTACCGGGTGGTCGGGACCCCGGATCGGGAGCGACTGCGCGCCGTCCAGACCCCGCAGGGCTTCGCCCGCCGCACTCTTGAGCTCGCACATCGGCTCGGCGCCGATAACGCCAAGGATGAGGCCCGTGCCGCCCGGGACGACGCCGCCCTGGTGGAGACGATGGGCGGGCAGGTCGCCGTGGTAGCCGGTGACCCGCTGGCTCTGAAAGTGACCACGCCACTGGATCTCGCCCTCGCTGAGATTCTCACCCGCGGGGAGCGCACGCAGCCGTAGGCTCAGGGTTATGACGTCACCTGCCCCGGGACCGCACACCGAGATCAAACCCGCCGACACGCTGCACGGCGACCCCACAGGTCCCGGCAGACTGCTGACTTGGCCGGTACTCGCCTGGGGGCTGTGGGATTGGGGGTCGGCGGCCTTCAATGCGGTAATCACCACCTTCGTCTTCTCCGTCTACCTCACCAGTTCAGCCTTCGGCGATCAGGCCACTACGGAGTCAGCCCTGTCCGTGGGTCTGGCGATCGCAGGCGCCTGCATCGCCCTGCTGGCCCCCGTAACGGGTCAGCGCTCCGACCGGGCCGGGCGCACCGTTTTCTGGCTGGGGGCCTACACCGCGGTCGTCGTCGCCGTCAGCGCCGCCCTGTACTTCGTTCTACCTGAACCGGGTTACCTGTGGCTGGGCATCACTCTGCTCGGGATCGGCAATGTCTTCTTCGAGTTGGCGTCGGTCAACTACAACGGACTGCTGTCCCGGCTGGCCACGAAGGACCGTATGGGGGCGGTGTCGGGTCTCGGCTGGGGAATGGGATACCTCGGCGGTATTGTGCTGTTGCTGATCCTGTACGTCGGATTCATCAACCCGGAGGTCGGCTGGTTCGGGGTCACCGATGAGGGTCGGCTGGATGTGCGCGTATCCATGCTGGTGTCGGCCGCCTGGTTCGGCCTGTGCGCCATTCCGGTGCTGGTGACTCAGTCCGGTAAGCGGGCCTGGCGGAGGTGGGCCGCCATTGAGGACGCCCAGGCGAGTGACGCACGGGAACTGGCCGGGTTGGAGAACGAGCCCGCCGAGCCCATTGAGCCACCACGACAGGTGCTGCGGCACGAGTCCCTGTTGGCCTCCTACAAGCACTTGTGGCGCACGCTCGTGGGACTGTACCGCAGTCATCCGGAGGTGCTGTGGTTCCTGTTGGCCAGCGCCGTCTTCCGCGACGGACTGGCCGGCGTGTTCACCTACGGGGGGATCATCGCCCAGAACACCTTCGGCTTCTCCTCTGGGGATGTGATCGTCTTCGCGGTCGCCGCCAACGTGGTCGCCGGGATAGCCACCATCGCCGCCGGGCGCTTTGATGATCTGCTCGGCCCGCGCCGGGTCATTCTCGGGGCGCTCACGGCGCTGGTGGCGGCCGGTCTGCTGGTGTTCTTCCTGCATGGGGCGGGTCCGCGGGTCTTCTGGGTGCTCGGCCTGGTGTTGTCCGGATGCGTTGGGCCGGCGCAATCGGCGGCGCGCTCGTACCTGGCCCGGCTGGCGCCGCAGGGGCGCGAAGGTGAGATCTTCGGTTTGTACGCCACTACCGGGCGGGCCGTGTCCTTCATAGCACCGGCCATGTACGGCGCCTCGATCTGGGTCGGCACCCGGGTACTAGGTGTCAGTGCGGGTTACTGGGGCATTCTCGGCATCGTGACGGTGCTCGCGGTGGGACTGCTACTGATGCTGCGGGTGCAGGATCCCGTCGGCCGCATCACCGTCGGCGAGTAGCCTCCAAACACCGAGGTCGGCACAAAGTTACGTGCCGACCTCGGTAGATGCTGCTGCTTACCGCGTTTCAGTCGTCGGAGACGGTGATGGTCACCGGGATGTTGCCGCGGGTGGCGTTGGAGTAGGGACACACCTGGTGCGCGGCCTCGGCCAGCGCCTGAGCCGCCTCATGCGGCTGCGCGGGAATGACAACCTCCAACTCGACGGCCAGGCCGAAACCGCCCTTACCGTCTGCGCCGACGGAGACCCGGGCGCCGACGCTGGAATCGCCCAGATCGGCCTTCTCAGAGCGGGCGACCGCCTGCAAGGCGGAGTGGAAGCAGGCGGCGTATCCGGCCGCGAACAGCTCCTCGGGGTTGGGCAGGTTCGCGCCGGAGCCGCCCATCTCCTTCGGCACGGCCAGGTCGGTGTCGATGCGGCCGGTGGTGGAGGCGACGTGGCCGTTGCGGCCGTCGCCGGAGGCCAGGGCCTCAATGGTGTACATGGGTGTGATCGCGTCGGGCATGGTGGTCCTCCTATGGTGTATGTGTGCTTACATGGACGTGCGGGCTGGATGCGCGCAGCGACGGATAGTAGCCGGTGAGGTATCGGCGGCGGGACCGTGATCAGTTCCGCAGGTCCGGGAAGTCCTTGGCCGCATCGGACTCGCCCTCGTGTGCCGCGCGGTCCTGGTACTCGGCACGCAGACGGTCCAAGTCCTCCTTGGTCAGGGGGCCCTGCGTGGTGCCGGCGGAACCGTCGTCGCGCGTCCAGGAGACGACCACGCCATCCTCGTAGCCGAAGCGCGCCAGGTGCCGACCGACGACGTCCTCCAGACGCGGCAGCTCCTGCGCGGAGGCCGACACGGTGAGGTTTAGTGCACCGTCCTCGCAGGTCAGGTACGCCACGCCGGCCACGGTTCCCTCGCGGTTGAAAATCAGGCGGCCGGTGGAGTCGGCCCCGTTCCACTCGGCGTCGATCTTGCGGTTCATGTGGCTGACGAGTCGGTGTCCGTAGCTGGCGGGCTTGTCAGTGGCAACGCGGGCAACAGAGCGGTAATCGAAATCAGGGAATGCGGGAGTGGGCGATGTATCGGTGCTCATAAGACGAGGCTAGCCTGGTACCAGGTGGCAGCCTAGGCCTATCGCCCACGGCGGAGTACACGGACCGTTGGAACGTTCCGGGGAATACGGCGGGTGTTTCAGGCGGGGCGACTCATGGTCGCTGCGGGCCGGTTGCTGAGCCCGACGACGACGGTTTCAGTACTCCCGGAGTTCCCAGCCCCGGATGAGGCCCGGGCGGAGCCGTCCGGGCCTTCGGCCGCGGCTGAGCGCGAGCACACCAGGGCGATAATGCCGGGCGCCGGCGCCAGGTAGCCGTCGTTGAGGTAGCGCTGGTCGGCCGCGGAGACTGCGGTGTAGCCTTCAATGTCCTCAGGGTCCAGGTGCACGGCCACGGTCCCGTCCGGGGCGACGACGTCGAATCCGACTTCCTCCGGGGAAGAAGTGCTTCCGGAGCGCCTGGTGGCCAGCGCATCGAGATACCCGCGACCGGAGGCCCGCTCGCTCAGTTCCTGGACGGTGCCGGCCTTCCCAGTGGCGGGCTCAAAGACGACGTCGGCGGAGCCGGCCGAGGAACCGGCCTGGACGCGCAGCGTCCTGGTGGCGTGCTCCCGCACCGGGGCTGCGAGGTTCCCCAAGGGCACGACGGGTGTGGGCGCGGCGCCGGACAGGGAGTCGAGGCTGACGGCGTCAAGAGGATGAGTAACGGCCTCGGCGGCGCCCGTGGCCTGCTCCACGAGTTCGGTCTTGACGGCGTCGGGATCGCGATAGCGCACGGTCCACCCGTCGACGACGACCGGGCTCGCCTGGCTCCCGGCGGGCACGACGCCGCCGACGATAGTGATGGCCGTGGGGTTGACATCGGGCGCGAGGGCCAGCTCGCACCATCCTCGCCGATCGCTCGGGCAGTAGGCGCCCACAATCAGCGTTGAATGGCCGCCCTGGAAGAACGACGCGGGCTCCCAGCCGGAGGTCGCGCAGCCCCAATCGTCCTCGCACACCGGGAAACGCGCCTCCGGCACCGCGGTGGCCAGTACGGAGCCGTCCGCCAGCGACAACACCTCGTCGTCGACCATGAGCACGTGATCGGTGATCTGCAGGCGGTTCTCGCGGCCTGACCAATCGTGATTGGAGTGGTGGCGCATGTGCTCGAAGGCGATGCGTCCGGTGGCGGTATCGATGCCGACGAACAGGGTACGGGTGGGGCCGGCGTCGTAGGCGATCACCAGGTGTGCGCGGTTAGGGCTGAGAGCCGCGTAGCAGGAGGCCTCCTGCTGGCCGCCGTCGCAGTCGCCGATCTTTATCGTTGAAGCTGGCCGGGTTTGGATCCAGTCGGTGTAGCCGCTGTTGGGGTCGAGCCCGAGTACGCCGTGGTCGGTGATGACCAGTGGGCTGAATGTTCCCGCAATGACGCCCAGCACAGGCTCGGTCTCCTCGAACACCCGCTGCCAGGCAACGTCGTCGTCAACCGTGTCGGGGACAGCTACTGGCCTGACGGCGGTTAGCCATACGGAACGGGCGCGAACGGGGAAGGACAGGGACGGGAGGGTGAGCGTGGAGGCGGCGATGAGCAACGTGATAGCTGCGGCGGCAAGCGCTGTCGGCGTAAGACGCAGACGGCGACGAAGCTTCTGGCGCCCGGCGGGGTGTTGCTTTCGGGCCAGGCGCAGTAGGACGTCGGCGGCGATGGTCAGGGCCAGCCCCGCGGCAGTGATGGTGAGTGGGAATAGAACCGGATAATCCATGCCTATCGCGCCGGATTGCCGCAGCCACAGTCTGCCGAAGAGCACCGTCACGGCGAATGCGGGTACGACGGCCAGGAGCAGCACGAGCAGAGTCGCGGCCCGGGTGCGGTCATGGCGGGGGTGTACGGCGACCAGGCGCGCGTAGTGCACCCAGACCAGTACGGCCACGGGCGTCAGCAGGGCCAGCATGGGGGTGAGCCCGCCGCTCGCGGCCTCAAGCATGCCGGGGTTGCGGGATTCCTGGCTCATGGCCTGGACTCCTGCCCCGATGGCGGTGATCAGGCCACCGGCGCGCAGGCCGCGCAGGAGGTCGGTGACGGTCCGGGTCTCGGTGATGGCTTCATGGATGGGCGACGCCGGAGGAGGCGGGAACTCCGGGTCGCGGTCGGGGCGAGTGTCGTCGTCGGCGGATCGGGAGTCTAAGGACGCAGACGGTGCGACGTCAGCGTCGGCGGGGTCGGCTGAATCGGCGGAGGGGCACACGACCCAAGGATGGCAGCTGACGGCGGAACTGGGGCATTTCCGGCGAACCGGCCGGGAACGTCGAACAGCACACCCACAAATGCGAGGAGTCTAATTCCGGCGCCCCGCAGCTTCCTGCTTGGAAGCCGCGGGGCGCCGGTGTGGCGTCATTGGGAGCGCGAGTGACGGGGCGCCTGACTGACCCGAGGCTCAGCGGTTGTCGAAGTGGGAGTCGAAGGCGGCGTCAGGCAGGTCATAGACGTGCTCACGCGCGAACTTCAGGGCCATGGGGGCGCCGTGCAGACGGTCCATACCGGAGTCCTCCCACTCGATCGAGATGGGTCCCTCGTAGCCGATCTGGTTCAACGTGCGGAAGTAGCCATCCAGGTCGGCCTCGCCCAGACCGGCGGACACGAAGGTCCAGCCGCGGCGCGGGTCGTCCCAGGGCAGGTGGCTGGACAGGCGGCCATTGCGCCCGTCGAAGTGGGTCTTAGTGTCCTTGCAGTGGACGTGGTAAATGCGGTCGGCGAAGTCGGTGAGGAAGACGGCCGGGTCGAGCTGCTGCCAAATCATGTGTGAGGGATCCCAGTTGATGCCGAAGGCCTCGCGGTTATCGATTGCCTCCAGGGTGGCCTTGGTGGTCCAGTAGTCGTAGGCGATCTCGCTGGGATGGACCTCGAGGGCGAACCTGACGCCCTCGGAGTCGAAGACGTCGATGATCGGGTTCCAACGGCGGGCGAAGTCCTCATACCCGTCGGCGATCACGTCGGCGCCCACCGGCGGGTACATGGCCACGTACTTCCAGATCTTGGAGCCGGTGAAACCGGTGACGACCTTGGCGCCGAGCTTGGCGGCGACCTTCGCGGTGAGCTTGAGTTCCTCTGCAGCGCGCTCACGCACGCCCTCCGCCTGGCCGTCGCCCCAGACACGATCGGAAAGCAGGCCGCGGTGGCGGAAGTCGATGGGGTCGTCGCAGATGCACTGGCCGGTGGAGTGGTTGGAGATGGCATACACGCTCAGGTTGTGGCGGGCCAGGGTGTCCTTCCACTGCTGGCAGTAGGAGTCATCTTCGGCGGCGCGGTAGACGTCCAGGTGGTCGCCGGCCACGGGGACCTCCAGGCCGTCGAAGCCCCACTGCTCCGCCAGGGTGCACACCTCCTCGAACGGCAGATCCACCCACTGGCCGGTGAACAGGTTGATGGGACGCGGCATGGCAAAGCTCCTTCGCAGACGGATGGTCGTCCGGAGGCTGATGCGGCGGCGGCGCACGACCCGGACCTCCCGACTGGTTCGACGTTACCGGTGTCGGTTCAGCTGCGGACAGGGGTGACGCCTTCACTTCTGCGCGCTCGATGCAGAAGGCGTAGGGCGTGCCCGCCGTCAGGCATCGTGTTCGCGCAGCCAGGCCAGCGAGGTTGCAATACCCTCGAATATGTCGCCCGCATAGTCGTCGAACTCGACCACGCGCAGCGCCTGCGGGGCTGCCCGGAGCGATGCCGCAACATCGACCTGGCCGCGACCGGCCGGTTGCTGGTGAGCCGTGTACTGCGCCATTGCCGCGGTCATTGCCTCGACGTCGTCGGGAAGTTGCAGGGGAGCGGGCGGCAGAACACCGTCCTTGACATGGATCGCCTCAACCCTTTCGCCCAGGCGCTGCAGCAGCGCCGGGGCGTCCGCGCCGCCGAAGGCCGCCCAGAACGTATCTACCTCCAGTGCCACCTCCGGTTCGAGTGCGTCGGCGAATACCTCCAATGCATGACGGCCGTCGATCAGCGTGGACGTCTCCCAGGCATGGTTGTGGTAACCGAGCCTCATCCCCGCCTGGGCTGCGAGCGCGGCCGTCGCATTCGTCTTCTCCGCCAGGTGGGCGACGTCGTCGGCGGTCCGCCACCGATCCGGCGGCAGATACGGGTCGATGAGCAGGCGGGTGCCGATCTGCGTGGCCGACGTCAGGATCGGCTCGGGCTCCTCCGCCTCGATGACTGAGGCGTGCGCGGTCGGGGCGGTCAGGCCGGCCGCGTCCAGTGCAGTGCGCAGCCGCTCCGCCTGCTCGACGAAGGCGAAGGCCTCGACGTGGGTATAGCCGATCTCGGCGATTCGGGCGAGCGTGCCCTCGAGGTCTTCGGCGAGGGCGTCGCGGACGGCGTAGAGCTGGACGCTTGGAGCTTTCATGGCGGGGTCCTCCTTGACCGGTTCCCGTCATCCTCGCGCGGGTGTGCCGGAATCGCCAGGTCGGGGCGGTGCGCAACTGCACGTCCCGGGCGGAAGGAGTCTGCAATCCCCCGCCCTCAAGACCGGCGAATCCCTGCCCGCACGGACTGCAGACTCTTACCTTCGTCGGTGCTACGGGCACGGCCACCAGACGGAAAGTGTCCATCGGTGACCACTTTGCTGAATTGCGGCCGTTGGCCCCAGCCCGCTATGACTGAAACTATGCGGATATCCGTATGTATCCGAAGGATGCCGTGCAGGGATGACCTTGAAAATGGTCACCGATGGACACTTCCGGCTTTTTCGGTACTAATCGTGTGCGGCCTGCCCCCCCGGGTGGACGCCGTATGTACGCGGGCGGTCTCAGCCCTGCCGGGCGCGCCGGGGTGTGATGGTGTCGGCGGATGCAGGCACCTGGAGGGGGAAGGCGTGCTCATCGGCAGCCAGCAAGGCCAGCCGGGGTTCCGCCCACGAGAGGCGGACAACCATGCCCGTAAACGCGAGGATCCGGGTTCAGGCCGGCTCGTACTGGACGATCGTCGGATCGCCGGTGGACAGGGCGCTCAGCTGAGGAATGATCGTTGTGAAATGCGCTGAGGTGTTGTGCGTCTCAATGGCGCCATCATCGGCCCACGCCTCCAGGAAGGTGAGTGTCGAGGCGTCGTCGCGGGCGCGCAGCAACTCGTAGGAGATGTTGCCGGACTCAGCGCGCGAGGCCTCCACCAGCTGACGTGCCGCGGCGGTGAATTCCTCTACGGCGTCGGGCCGGACGGTGAATGTGGCGATGATGCGGATCATGGGAGCTCCTTCGTGCAGGGGCGTGGCTGTCGGCGGTGCGGCTGCGGCATTACTACCGAACTCGGCATGTAATTTCTACCGACCTCGGTACGTAAGATCAACCGATCTCGGGGAGAGGTGGGGGTGGGGCGGGAGCGGGGTCAGGTTGTGGCGGCCTTGAAGACGGAATCGACGGCGAGCAGGGCGCATCCGTGCAGCTCGTCGTCAATGCCGCTGTGCGCGGGCATGATCTCAAGCTGGGCGGTGGCCAGGGATAGGGCACGTTCGTCCACAATGCGCCGGATGACGTCCAGGAACATGGGGCAGCCCTGCGGCATCGGACCGGCCAGCACCACCCGGCCCGGATTGAAGAAGCTCACCAGCATGGCCAGGGCGTCGCCCACTGCGGTTGCTGAGCGCACCATCAGGGTGACGCATTCGGTGTCGCCGGCGTTGACGCCGCCGACGATGTCCTCAATAGTGAGTTCGTCATGCTGCTCCAGGCATGCCCGTAGATGCGGGCTCAGCCCCTCAACGGCGGCCCGGCGGGCGTCGCGCAGCAGGGCCCAGCCGCCCGCCACCGCCTCCAGGCAGCCGGTGCGCCCGCAGCGGCACACCACAGTATCCGCGCCGTATACGCGTACGTGACCGATATCGCCGGCGGCTCCGGCGGCACCCAGATGCAGATGCCCATTCGACATGATCCCCACGCCGATTCCGGTCCCCACCTGCAGGTAGAGGATATTGGCGGGCTCCCGGGTGACTTGATCGGGCAGGACGGAGGCGTAGCCCAGCAGCATGATGTTGACGTCGTTGCCCGTGCTCACCGGTACGCCCAGGGCGGTTTCGAGGGTGCCGACGACGTCGAAGTCGTCCCAGCCCGGCATGATCGGTGGGCTCGACGGCCGTCCCGTCTCCTGGTCTATCGGGCCGGGCAGGGAGACACCGGCCGCCCATACCGGCAACTGGTGCCCGCGCAACAACTCGCGCATCGCCGTAGCGGCCCGGGCCAGCGTGTCGTCAGGGCCGCGGGTAATGGACCAGTTCAGGGTGCGTCGTTCAACTGGATCTCCGCCCAGGTCCGTGACCGCGAGGCGCAGAGTGGTGGTATGCACGCCCACCGCGAGTGCGAGCCCGGCCTCTTGGCAGAAGCGCCACGTGGCGGGCGCGCGGCCCCCGGTTGAGGGTGCTGACCCGTTCGGTGCGATGAGCCCGACGTCGATCGCGGTGTTGATCAGGGTGGAGATCGTATTGCGGCCCATCCCCGTGGCGCGTGCCAACTGCTGGCGGGTGATCGCGCGGCCTGTGCGGATGAGATTGACAGTTGTGAGTACATCGGCGTCGATAGCGGCGATAGGGCTAGACACGGCTGCCTCCCAGGATAGTGAGTACGGCGCCGCAAGGGATGGCGTCGATGTGACTTCAGCCTAATTCAGTCGGAGACCGGACGAGACAGCCGCAGTCGATGCGCCTAATGCCGCGATCGTGCAGAAGCCGCCTCCGCCGGTCTGGCAGCCGCCCCGGCCGCGCCATAGCCTCGGTTCAACCGGGGCATCCCGAGACAGTCGCGGCTATCAACCGCGGGCAAGCTCGCCCACGGCGCGTGCCGGCCGCACTGGAACTCAGCACCTTCCAGGAACCCTCCAAGGACGGAGAGAGGACGGATACATGACTATCAAGAAGGGCGTCTCCCTGTACTCACTGCAGGACGCCTACGGACGCGGCGGTCTCGGTCTCGAGGGCACCATCGCCGCCGTCGAGGATATGGACACACAGGGCATCGAGATCCTCTCCGATCAGATGATTCGCGGAGCCGCGCGCGCCGACGAGGAGACCCTCGCCGAATGGGACGCGATCATGGAGCGCCACCCGCTTGCACGCGTCTCCAACGACATCTTCATCAACTCCTCGCTGTACAAGAACCGCTGGCTGACCCTGGAGGAGCAGATCGATGCTCTCAGCGCCGACCTGCGCCTGACTCACCGGCTGGGTTTCCCGCTGGTGCGCATCGTCTCCCAGACCGACCCGGGAGTCATCCGCCCGACCCTGCCACTGGCGGAGAAGCTGGGCATCACCATGGCGGTCGAGGTACACGCAGGCATGAGCTTCGACCACCCCTTGACGGAGGCCTGGATCAAGGAGATGAAGGAGGTCGACAACCCGCACGTCGGGCTCGTGGTCGACTTCGGCATCTACTGCCAGCGGCACCCGCGCGTGTCCACCAACTATTTCCGTGAGACGCTCGGGGTCAATGAGGACGTCATCAAGTATATCGACGATATCTTCGCCCGGGGCACCGACCCACGCCAGTTCTTCCCCCGCAATCCGGACAACCCGGATGACTACCTGTTCCCGGAGGAGCTGAGCCGGCACTTCCGCACCTTCCAGGACCGTTTCTACGCGATGATGTCCACCGGGTACGAGAACACCCCGTTGGACACTCTGGACGAGTACCTGCCCTACATCAAGTCCTTCCACGGCAAGTTCTGGGAGGTCACCGATACGGGCGAGGAGTACTCCATCGACTACGGCCGCATCTTCACCCGGCTCAACCAGCTGGGCTTTGACGGCTACGTGTGCTCCGAGTACGAGGGCCAGCGCTTCACCCTGCCGGGCGAGCCCATCGCCGACCTCGAGCAGGTGCGCCGCCACCAGGAGCTCATGGAACGGCATTTAAGCGACGGCAAGAATGACGGCGGCGCCGCCGCCCAGAACGACGGAAAGTGAGCAGCACCCATGTTCGACGGATACATCTTCACTGAGAACTCTCTGACCAACGTCGGGGAGAATGACGAAACTATCGGTTTCGAGATGCGCACCCGCATCCCCTACTACCGCGGCATTCCGTTGTCCATGGTGCACGACGTCGAGGTCGAGGTGGACGGCGAGGCCGTGCCCCGTGACTCGATCCGCTTCACCGCCGACGACGGCAAGCACTGGTTCACCCTGGAGGAGATGGAGACGGTCACCTTCTTCCGCTGGGAGTACGCCGACGAGGCCACCGTGCGCGTGCTGCAGGACGGCGGGCTGACTCCTGGCGAGCACGAGGTGCTGCTGCGGGTCTCGGCGCGCGTGGCCTACATCCCCGTGCCCTTCTCCGGCGAGATGAAGCGCACGGTCACCATCTGAAACCGCCCAGGCGCGTGCCGACGACGGCGGCCCGGCCGGCTTCCGCCCCGGACCGTCGTCGTCGGGCGCCAGATCCGCCACTGCTCACAAACGCCACAGCCCCGACCATTCCGAAAGCCGAAGGAGACTTTCCATGAACCGCATCGACAGCCGCCACTTGATGGTCGGGGGACGCCCCCGGCTGCTGCTGGGCGGGCAACTGCACAACTCCACCAGCTCCGACATCAGGCTCGCTCGCGTCGCCTTCGACCGGGTGGTCGAGCTCGGTGGGAATGCCGTCACCGCCACCGTCAGCTGGCACCTGGTGGAGCCCAGCGAGGGGGCCTTCGACTTCACGGGTGTGGACGCGTTGATCGACCTGGCGCGGGAGCGTGGTCTGGCGCTGACGTTGCTTTGGTTCGGCGCCTTCAAGAACGCCGCCTCCACCTATGCGCCCCGCTGGGTGCGTGCCGATTCCGAGCGCTTCCCGCGTGCGGAGGCCGGCTCCGACGGCGCCACCGGTGCCTTCACCCGGCCCGGTACCCCCGTACTGTCGGTGTTCTCTCCCGCTTTGTTGGAGGCCGACCGGCGCGCCTTCACCGCCCTGGCCCGCCACATCGCCGAAGTGGACTCCGATGGCACCGTCGTCATGGTGCAGGTGGAGAACGAGACCGGGCTGCTCGGCGCCTCCCGCGATCATGCGGCCGTCGCCGAGGCCGCTTGGGCCGCCCCGGTGCCGACGGCGTTGCTGGACTGGCTCGCCGCCCACCCCGAGTCCACCGGCACCGCCTCACGGCTGTGGCGCGGGCAGGGCTCACCCGCCTCGGGCACATGGACCCAGGTGTTCGGGGAGGGGCCGAGCGCCGACGAGGTCTTCATGGCCTGGGGCTTCGCCTCCTACTGCGAGGCGCTGGCCGCCGCCGCGGCCGAGCACCTGGACGTCGTTTGTTACGCCAACGCCTGGCTGGGTCCCCAGCCGGGGCAGGAGCTGCCGGGCCAGTACCCCAGCGGTGGGCCCGTGGCCGGCGTCGTGGACGTGTGGAAGGCGGCGGCTCCGACGCTGGCCCTGCTCGGCCCTGACATCTACGTCGACGACGTCAAGGGCGCCGTGTCCGGGTACGTGCGGGAGGATAATGCGCTGCTGGTGCCAGAGTCGGGAGTTGCCGTCGGAAACGTCTTCTGGGCGGTCGGCTCTGGGGCGATCGGCTTCAACGTGTTCGGGGTGGACGACCTGCGCCCCGACGGCCAGTTCGCCGCCGCCTACCACCTGCTTACCGGGGCGGAGAAAGTGATCGTGGCGGCGCAGCGCGAGGACCGTATCCGGCCGGTGCTGCTGGAGGCGGGTGAGAGCGACGTCGTTGAGCTGGGCGGCCTGACCTGGACCGTGCGCGGGGCCGCCGACGTGCTGAGCAAGATCTTCCTGGACGCCGGTGTGCAGGTGCGCACGCAGGCGCGCGGCGAGCAGGAGAACCTGGAGGAGTCGCTCATGCCCGCCCCGGCGGATATGCGCCCCATGGGCGTACTGATCGACCTGGGGGAGGATGAGGTGCTGGTGATCGGCCAGGGGCTGATGCTGGAGGCGGCCGGTGCCCCGGGTGAGATCGTGGAGATTGACGACGCCGTAGAGGGCCGCTACGAGGCGGGGGAGTGGGTCAGTGGCCGCAACCTCAACGGCGACGAGCGGTTGAACCTGCTGCCGCTGGACCGCCTGGCAGCCGTGCGGGTTCGTGTGCTGCGGCGGTAGAGGTGACTGGGAGCAGACCAGTTTGGGTGATGGTGCAAAGACGGGAGCCGGTTGGGACTCACTCCAGGTGCCGGCTGATGTCCGCGCGCACATGGATAATCCGGACGAGGGTCACGGTTGCAGACTCCTCATCGACCCAGTAGAAGGCGAGGTGCTGGTCGGCGCGTACGTATCGATACTCGCGCGAGAGCGAACGATATGGCGTATAGACGCGGTGGCGACTCGGCATGGTGCTCAACGAGTTGATGACAGTGACGATGTGTCGCACTGTCCGCACTGCGGAATCAACGTCTCCAGATACCTCGAGTACCGATAGACCAGCATCGGCGAGTTCTTGCTGTGCTCTGGGCAGGTAGCGGACTACGTACGATCTCATGCTTCTGTTTCGACGGGGTGCGACGTGCTGGCCTGTCTGGATTCGTTGGCGTTGTCGATCGCGGCGAGTGCGTACGCGAGTACTTCCTCCGAGGTGGAACGCTCCGTGGTTGTCTCCATCTCGACTTCCGCCGCGGCCAGCGCCTCGGTGATCTCCCGGTTGAGCGCGAGCGCCTCGTAGTGCTCGATGCTCATCACCACCATGTCGCCCACCCCGTTGCGGGTCAGGAAGACAGGGCGGTCGGCATCGTGTACAGTCTTTGAGATCTCTGTGAACTTGTTGCGCAGGTCGGAGATCGGGCGGATGACTGGCATGGGTATCCTCAACCCCTCATTGAATACGTTTTATCATCAGCATGATAGCAGAGCTGAGAGGTGGGGGAGTGGCTGGGTGGACGCAACCTCAACGGCGACGAGCGTCTTAACCTGCTGCCGTTGGACCGCCTGGCCGCCGTGCGGGTGCGCGTGCTGCGGTGCTGCGAACGTTGGCAGCTGCAGGTGTGTGGTGCGTACCCGGATACGTCACATCTACCGATCTCGACGGTTATATCGACCGATCTCGGTGGGGTGGGGGTGGGGGTGCGTTCGCGAAGGCGGTCATGCATCCTGGCGGCGGTGGGTAACCAGCTCCTGTACCCCCACGGGGGAGCCCTGGGGCAGCCAGACATGCATGACGTGGGCGGACAGCAGGCGATCGGTAACCATGCGGCAGGCGCCTATCAGCGCATCGTCCGTCTTGCCCATGCGCACGCGCAGACGCTCTGAGGTGGCCGGCAGTACCCGCCGACGCAGTGCCTGGCCCACCGCCATCGAGAAGAACTCGCCGGCCTGCGCCACGCCGCCGCCGAGTACCACCTCCCCGGGATTGTAGGTGGTGGTGAGTACCGCCAGTACCACCGAGAGCCGGTCTGCCGCCTCGGTCAGCAGTCGCCTGCACACGGGGTCGCCCTCAGCCGCGCCGCGGAAGACGTGTTCGCAGCGGACTCCGCCGGACTCGTCCAGGCGGCGCAGGTAGGAGGAACGTTTAAGCGCCTGCGGGGTGACGGCCTCCTCCTCCATGGCGCCTCCGGAGAGCGTCGTCTCCAAGCATCCCCTGCGTCCGCAGCGGCAGGCGCGTCCGCCTGATCCCGTCATCTGAATATGGGCGATCTCTCCGGAGGCCGCTGCGGCACCGCGGTGCACCTGCCCCTGGGAGACGATGCCCATGCCCAGCCCTAGGCTGAGGCGGACATACAAAAGGTCCTGCGGGGCGCCGATTCGCTTCGCGGCGGCCAGCGCCAGGACGTTGACCTCGTCGTCGATCCATACCGGCAGGCCGAGTGCCTGTGCCAGTCGGCTGCGTAGTGGGAAATCGGTCCAGCTGAGGGTGTCGGACGCTCCACCGGTTCTGGCTGTGGCCGGGGCGATCAGGCTCCCGTCCCTGAAGTCGACGGTGGTCGGGATGCTGACGCCCAGACCCCACGTGGGCGGCAGCTCGGGGTGGCGGCTGCGCAGATCGGCGAGGTGCGCCAAGGAGTTGCCGATGACGGCCTGTGGGGCGCAGAGAATGCCCTCATCCCAGCGGGTCTGATCGATGATCTCGCCATTGAGATCCGTAAGCGCCACCGTGCTCGAACGATATGAGATCGACAGTACGAGGATCGTTGCGGCCGACGGGTTGAACCGCCACATCTCCGGGGCGCGGCCGCCAGTGGATATCCCGCGTCCGGCGGGGCAGAGCAGTCCGAGACCGACGGCGGTCTTGAGGCGCCGGTCAACGGCGTTACGGCCCAGTGTCAGGGTCTCGGACAGGTCGGCACGGGACAGTCCCTGGGGGTACCGGCGTGCCTCGGCGATGAGTTCGGCCAGTTGCGATACGTGGGCGAACGAAGGGGGGCGGGCCCCGGTAGCGGACGTACGCGGGGACATTGGAGGAGATGGCGGTGCCTGCACGTCATCGTGCTTATCTGCTTGTGGTGTCACATGGGCAGTGTCCGTCGCACTTTTGTACCCGTCAACCGTATTACTGGCATCGAGTCGCCGACTTCTGCTGTGATCGTGCATAACGTGGATCTGTGGATGTGGCGCGTCGCTGGACCTGACGGATACCCCGAGCCGGGATCTGAATGTGCTGAAGGGGCGCCAACTAAGGGTGGTTGGGGCGGTTCGGCCGGTGCCTGTGATGTGGTGTGAGCTTATGCACGGCGAGTGCAGAACGGCTGTCTCTGCTGCTTGTTGGTCGCGGCGCTCCCACGTTGACTGAACCCCAGAACGCACCGGGCCCAGTACATCGCCGTCGGGCCCGAGGAGTTCCGGGCGCGGTCGCTATCCGATCGTTCCGCACTTCGCATCACAGAAAGGCCTGTTATGACGACCCAGTCAGAAGCGCCCACGCATCAGGGGGCCCAGGTCCCCCTCAAGGAGAAGATCTCCTACGGCTTCGCCGAGTTCGGCTCCCAGTTCGTCTGGACGACTGTTGGCTCCTACCTCATCACCTTCTACACCGACATCGCGCTCATTCCAGCGGCCGCGGCGGCGAACATCCTGCTCGTTGCCCGTGTCCTGGACGGCTTCCAGGACCTCGCCTTCGGCTACGTGGCTGAGCGCACGAAGAGCCGCTGGGGCAGGTTCCGCCCCTACGTGATCTTCGGCGCCCCGCTGCTGTCGATCAGCATGATCCTGGCCTTCTGGATGCCGTTCCACGGTGGCAACGGCGCCAAGATCGCCTGGGCCGGGATCGGCTACGTCCTACTGTGCTTCCTCTACACGGTCGCCAATATGTCCTACGGCTCGCTGGCGGGTGTCATGACCACGGACTCGGGTGAACGAGTCATTCTCAACTGGATTCGCAACATCGGCTCTCAGGCCGCCGGGCTGATTCTGGACGTGGCCACCCCCTTCCTCCTGGTTTCCCTCGTAGCCTCGGAGGCTGCCAAGGAACGCGGCTTCGATAGCCGCTCCTACTTCCTGACGATGCTCATCTTCGCGCTCATCGCCCTACCGGCCTTCCTGATCACCGGTCTGAACGTTCGCGAGCGCATCACCATGACACCGGAGCAGCAGAAGATCCCCTTCAGCCGGACGGTTAAGGCGGTCGTCACCAACGATCAGCTCATGGTGGTGTTCTTGACGCTGCTGTTGCAGCTCTTCGGCCTCTTCGGCCGTATCGGCATCATGTTCTACTACTGCCGTTGGCTCCTGGGCAACCCGCTCCTGATGGCGGGCGTCATGCTTGCCTTCCGAATCGGCACGATCATCGGCAGCGTCACTTTGCCGCCCTTTGCCCTCAAGCTGGGCAAGCGCAACATGATGATGGCCTCCGTGCTTTCGGGAGGGATCTTCCTCGTGCTCATCTTCTTCTTCGGGCAGACCAATCTCACGGTGCTCCTCGCTTTGCAGTTCCTCTACGGTCTGTCCGGTTTTGCGGCCCCGATCGCCCTGTCCATGGTGCCGGACGCCGTCGACTACTACGAGCTCAAGACGGGTGTTCGTGCGGACGGTACCTCCTACGCAGCAGTGTCCCTGTCCACGAAGTTCGCCAACGCTATTGGTGGCGCCGCCGCCCTGTACATCATGGGCTGGTTCGGATACAACGGAGCCCTGGAGGTGCAAAGTGCAAGTGCGCTCACGGGCATTAATATCGCCGCAAACCTCGTCCCCGCAATCATGGCCTTCCTGGCCTTCGTTCCGCTGCTGTTCTGGAAGCTGGACACCAAGACGATGCATGAGATCGAGGCTGAGCTCGAGGTCAAGCGCGCCGCCCGGGCTGAGGCCCTCGCCGAGGGGGTAAGCCGTGAGGAGGCCGAGCGCCTCGCCGAAGCGGCTGAGCGCGCCGCGGAGAAACGCGGCGAGATCTGATTACGTCACGGGCGGGTGCAGGGGGATGATCGACCTGAGGGCCGACGCCGCCCTGCGCCCGCCCCAACCCCTCCAACTACTCTCTCCGCCCACCCGATTGACAGCTCAGCGAGGAGCCCTCACATGACCGCCGCCAACGCCGCCTCCGCCGCCAACCACCCAGCCACCAGCCCGAAGAGCCCCGCCGCCCAACTCACCGCCGCCCAGCGCGAGCGCATCGAGGCCATCCTCGCCTCCCTCACCTGGGAGGAGAAGCTGGCGCAGGTGCAGGTCACCTTCAAGATGACCACCGAGGAGTGTCTGGAGGAGGCCCGTGCCGGCATCGGCGCCCTGTTCTGGCCCGGCAACGCGGCTGACGCCAATGCGATCCAGCGCGCCGCCGTGGAGGAGACCCCGCACGGCATCCCCCTGCTCATCGGCCTGGACGTCATCCACGGCCAGCGCACCATCTTCCCCACCCCGCTGGCCATGGGCGCCTCCTTCTCCACCGCCGTCGCCCGCTCCTGCGCCGCCGTCTCCGCCGCCGAGGCCCGCTCCGGCGGCGTCACCTGGACCTACTCGCCCATGGTGGACGTCGCCCGCGACCCGCGCTGGGGGCGCGTCGCCGAGGGCTTCGGCGAGGATCCCCTGCTGACCGCCGAACTCGGGGCCGCCATGGTTACGGGCTACCAGCACGAGCGCCTGGATGAGCCCGGCACCATGGTGGCCACCGCCAAGCACTTCATCGGCTACGGCGCCGCCGAGGGCGGCCGCGACTACAACACCGTGGACATGTCCGACCAGCGGCTCCACTCCGTGTACCTGCCGCCCTTCGCCGCCTGCGTGGACGCCGGTGTCGGCTCCGTCATGGCCTCCTTCAACACCATGAACGGCCGCCCCGTGCACGCCAACCGCCGCCTGCTCACCGGCCTCCTCAAGGACCAGCTCGGCTTCACCGGCGCGATAGTCGGCGACGCCTCCGGCGTGGAGAACCTCATCCCCCACGGGGTGGCCGCCGACCTGCCCGGCGCCGCCCGCACGTCGCTTTCCGCCGGGCTCGACATCGAAATGGGCGGGCACCTGCACGACCCGGCCGCCCGCCCCGACCACCCCGCCCTCCTGGACGGTGACGACCCGGCCTTGGTGGCCCGCGTCGACGACGCCGTCCGCCGCGTCCTGGCCCTCAAGCTGGCCCTCGGCCTGTTCGAGAACCCCTACGTGGACCCCGCCGCCGAGATCACCGCCCCCACCCCGCAGCACCTGGCCGCCGCCCGCGCCGCCGCCGAGAAGTGCCCCGTGCTGCTCACCAACGACGGCTCCCTACCGATCGCCCCCACCGCCCGCCGCATCCTGCTGGCCGGCCCGGCCGCCACCCACACCGACCACCTGGGCGCCTGGGTGCAGCACTTCGCCGCCCCACCCACCCGCTCTCTCGCGGACGCGCTGGCCGTGGCCCTGGAGGCCCGTGCCGCCGACGCCGGTACGCCCGCCCCCGAGCTGACGGTGCTGGGCGGGCATGACCCGCTCGGCGTCACCGGGGAGGAGGTCGACGCCGTCGCCGCGGCCGCCGCCGACGCCGACCTGGTGATCCTCGCCCTGGACGAGCCCAGCCAGCTCACCGGCGAGGCCACCTCCCGCGCCGACCTGCACCTGCCCGGCGACCAGGCCGCCCTCGTCCACGCCATCGCCGCCACCGGCACGCCCCTGGCCGTGGTGCTCGTGGCCGGGCGCCCGCTCGTCGTGGAGGACTGGATCGAGGAGCCGGGCGCCGTCCTGGCCGCCTGGCACCTGGGCACCACCGGCCCGGAGGTCATCGCCGACGTCCTTACCGGCGCCGTCAACCCCTCCGGGCGCCTACCCATCGGCTTCCCCCGCCACTCCGGGCAGCTCCCGGCCACATACGACGCCCACGAGAACACCGGACGCCCCGCCACCCGCGGCGGGGAGATGGTCAAGCCCGTCTTCGACATGGGCCTGGACGGCCCCGCCAACCTCCAGGAGTTCTTCACCTCCAAGTACCGCGACCTGCCGCTCGGCCCCCGCTTCCACTTCGGCCACGGCCTGTCCTACACGAGCTTCACCTACCGCGACGCCGCCCTGAATCGCACCACCATCTCCCGGGCCGAGCTCGACGCCGGCGCCGCCGTGGAGGTCACGGCCACGGTTGCCAACACCGGGGAGAGGGACGGCGAGGACGTGGTGCTGCTGTTCACCCGCGACGTGCTCGCCTCGCTCGCCCCCGCCGTCCGCAGGCTCGCCGGCTTCCAGCGCGTCTCCGTCCCCGCCGGCGGCAGCCAAGCGGTCTCCTTCCGTCTGGACCGCAGCCACCTGGCGCTGTTCGGCGACGACGGGGAGGGCTGGCGCGTCGAGCCCGGCGATTTCGAGATCCGCCTCGGGGACGACTCCGACGCCGAACCGCTGCTGCTGACCGTCACCGACTGACCCGCCGCACACATCCATCCGCAAGCACGTACGAGGAGGTACGACCCATGCGCTTCAACTCGACCCACGACCCCGTCGTCGTCACCGATGGCCCCGAGAAGGTGGGACGCGTCGCCGGCATCCACGGCGAGCGGATTCACATCCTGGACGGCCTGCCCCCGCGCGGCCCCGGATTCACTGCCGAGTATCAGGCCCGGGCGGCCCGCTACGACCTGCCCGTCGAGCCCGTAGACCTGCCCGAGGTGGACCGCCGGGACGATGCCGCCCCCGGTCCGCACGGGGACGTGCCCGTACGCGTCTATACCCCGCGTGAGCTATCCGCCCCCGACGCCGCCGGCCGCCGCGGCGCCGTCGTCTGGATCCACGGGGGCGCCTTCATCTTCGGCGACCTGGACATGCCCGAGGCCGACCACACCGCCGCCCGCCTGGCGCATGCCACCGGGCTGCCCGTGATAAGCGTCGACTACCGGCTCGCCGTCGACGGCGTCACCCACCCCATCCCGCATGACGACTGCTGGGCCGCCTACCAGTGGGCGCGCGCCGGAGGGCATGGACTGCCCACCGACCCGGCCAGGGTGGCCGTCGGCGGCGGCAGTGCCGGGGCCTGCCTGGCCGCCTCCGTCGGCCTGCACGGGCGCGACGCCGGACAGGCCCCCGCCGGCGTCTTCCTCGCCTACCCGCTGGTGCACTACCCGCTGCCGGAGCCATCCGCCGAGCTTGCCGCCGTACTCGCGACTCTCCCTCCTCTACTGTGGGCCGGCCGTGAGGCCGCTGCCGCCCAGAACGACTACCTCACCGGGCAGCTCCTCGGACCCGAGATGACCGGCGTCGAGCACTTCGACTACGCCATGCCCGGGAACGCCGAGTCCCTGGCCGGCTACCCGCGCACCTACATCGAGAACTGCGAGGCCGACGACCTGCGCGCCTCTGGGGAGCGCTTCTCCGCCCAACTCGCACAGGCGGGCGTCGATGTGGAGCAGCACACGGTGCCGGGGGAGACTCACGGCCACCTGTCCGTGCCCGGACTGCCCACCGCCAAGGCAACCTGCGACCACTTCGCCGCCTTCATCGGCGACGTGCTGCGCTGAGTGCTCTCGCCACCCCTCTCAACTACCCGCAAGCTGTACATAACCGCCGTCGCACCACCGGAGTAACCACATGACCGCCACGAGCCCGAATGCCGCATCGCGTACCGCCTCGTCCGCCGCCCCCGCCTGGGGGAGTGGCATTGAGAACCAGCGCCGCGCCAACCTCGGCGACGGCACCTACCGCAACCCCGTCATGGGTGGGGACTACCCCGACCCCACCGTCCTGCGGGTGGGGGACCGGTACTACCTCACCTACTCCTCCTTCGAGTCCAGCCCCGGCATTGTGCTGTGGCGCTCGGAGAACCTGGTGGACTGGGAGCCGGTCGGCCCCGCCTGCCCGGAGCCCTGGGGCAACGTCTTCGCCATCGACCTGGTGGAGCACGCCGGCCGCTACTATATGTACATCCCCTTCATGCCCACCTCCTGGTCGCGCGTGGATGCCCCCACCATCGCGGTGATGTGGGCCGACGACATCGAGGGGACCTGGCACGGCCCCATCGACCTGGGCCTGCGCGGCTACATCGACCCCGGACACGCCGTGGGGGAGGACGGCGAACGCTACCTGTTTTTGAACGGCGTCGACCGGGTCCGGCTCACCCCCGACGGCCTGGGAACCGTCGGCGAGGTGGAGCACGTCTATGACGGCTGGCACTACCCGGAGGACTGGGTGGTGGAGGCCTACTCCCTGGAGGGCCCCAAGCACGTGCAGCGGGACGGCTGGCACTACCTGGTCTCCGCCGTCGGCGGCACCGCCGGACCGGCCACCGGGCATATGGTCATCGTGGCCCGCTCCCGCAGCATCGACGGACCATGGGAGAACATGCCCACCAACCCGCTGGTGCGCTGCACCGACGCCGCCCAGCCCTGGTGGTCCCGGGGCCACGGCACCCTGCTGGAGGGACCCGGCGGACAGTGGTACGTCATCTACCACGCCTACGAGCGGGGCGCCCAGGGGCTGGGTCGGCAGATCCTGCTGGAACCGGTCGACTGGACCGACGACGGCTGGCCCGTCGCCCGCGGCGGCGACCTCACCGCGCCCCTGCCCCTGCCCGGCGGCGGCAGCCAGCAGCGGCCCCACGGCGTAGCCCTGTCCGACGACTTCCACACCCCGGCCTGGGGCTGGCGCTGGACCTTCGACCGGCCGGGTGCCGACGAGACCGCCCGCGCCGCCTTCACCGAGGCGGGCCTGGTGCTGGCCGGGAAGGGCCAGGACCCGACGTCGGCCTCACCCATGACCGTGCGCGCCCCCGACCGCTCCTACCGGGTTGAGGTCGGCATCGAACTGCTGGACGCCGCCCGGGCGGGAGAGGACGGCGGCCCGCAGACCGGAGCCGCCGGGGCTTGCGGCAGTGAACCGGGCACGTCCGGCGGCTCGGGGACCCTCGGGACGACGGCGGGCCTGCTGCTGTTCTTCAACCACCGGCTCTTCCTCGGACTGGAGCTGGCCGCCGGGCGCCTGCAGGCCTGGACCGGCGGCACCCGCACCTGGGGGAGTCAGCCGCTGCCGGAGGGCACCCGCGCCCTGGAACTCGCCCTGGACAAGCGCGAGCACATCGTGCAGATGTACTACCGCAGCCCCGGGCACACGGAGTGGACGCACTACCCGCTCACCCTGGAGTGCTCCGGCTACCACGCCAACACCGCGAACGACCTGGTCTCGCTGCGGCCCGCCGTCTTCGCCGCCGGACCCGGCAGCGCCCGCATCACCGACTTCCGCTACCGGGCCCTGTAAGGGCCGCACGTCACAGCTAGGAGCACATGATGACCGCCCCCACCGACCGGCGCCGCCCCGCCACCCGCGCCGTCCTGACCCGGGCGCGATTCGCCACCCCGGAGATGACCGACCGGCCCGGGATCCGCTGGTGGTGGCAGCAGCCGGTTCCGGTTGAGGAACTGCTGGAGGAGCTGCGGGCGATCGCCGCCGCCGGCTTCGGGGAGGTGGAGATCGCCTTCTCGCCCGGCTTCTGGGCCGACGCCGCCCAGCGTGAGGCGCTGGCCGCCGTCTTGGCCGAGGCCCGGCACCTGGGGGTGGGGGTGGCCATGACGCTCGGCGCCGCCTGGCCGCTGCAGACCCCCAACACCACCCGCGGCACCGCCTACGCCGCCCAGGAACTCCAGTACGGGGTGAGGTGGGTTGAGGGCGAGGGTCGGGCGGATGTCCGGGGCGACGCCGGCCGGTCCGACGCGGACTCCGCCAAGCTTCCAGGGCCCGCCCGTGGCCGCGGCGGCGCGGTCACCACCCCCGTGCCCGCGCCTTTCGACGACGCGGAACTGGCTCGCGGCGGGAAGCTGGTCGCCGTCGTCGCCGCCCGGGTGCTTCGGCGCGGCACACCACCGCGCGTGATTGACTCCGGCAACCCCTGGGGCAAGCCCACCAAGATCATCGAGCCCGAGCACTCCACCCTCCTGGAGGAGACCACCCTGACCGACCTTACCGGGCAGGTGCGTGGTGAGGGCGCGGGCGCCGTCGTCGCCTGGACGCCGGGGGAGGGGCAGTGGGCGCTCATGGCGTTTTGGAGCCGCGACAGCGAGCAGGGGGTGACCAGCTTCCTGGACGCTGCCGCCGCCCGCGCCGCCCTGGCCTACCTGGACGAGCAGCAGCTCGGGCCTGCGGGCGTGGCCGCCCTGGGGGCGGAGGGGTCCACCGCCACCGAACTGTTCGAGGACTCCCTGGAGCTGAACGCCGACTGCCTGTTCTGGAGCCCCGAGCTGCTGCCGCGCTTCCGGGCCCTGCGCGGTTACGACCCCACCCGCTACCTGCCGCTGCTGATCGCCCACGGCCAGTGCCGCTACTGGGTGCCCGAGGCACCTCCACGCCCCGACTTCGACTCCGCCGACCCCGACGGCGCACCGACCACGCTGGGGCGACGCGTGCGCACCGACTACGACCGCACCGTCACCGACCTGTACGTCATCGACCACCTGGCGCTTATCCAGGACTGGGCCGCCGGGCACGGCATGCGGCACAAGGCCCAGGCCGCCTACGGGCAGAACCTGGAACCGGTCCGCTCCTTCCGCGAGCTGGTGCGTTGCGGCGGGCGCGCGGAGGTGGAGTCCCTGAACTCCGGCGACCGCGCACCCATGCGCAGGGACCACCCCAACTGGCGCTTCGCCCTGGACTGGCAGCGCAGCTGCGTGGCCGGCGCCCACCAGGGCGGGGCCGTGCGCGTGTCCACCGAACTCGGCGCCCAGATGGACAAGTGCTACGACTTCTCCCTGGCCGACTACCGGCACATGCTCGACAAGGAGTGGGCCGTCGGCGTCACCAAGCCCTTCGTACACGGCTTCGCCGCCCAAGATGGCGAGGCGCCCTGGCCCACCCGCGGCCGCTTCGGCACAGTGGTCTCCGAGTCCTGGAACCACCGGCACTTTCCCCAGTGGGAGCACTGGCGGGGCCTGACCGACTACTGGGCGCGCGGCACCGCCGTGCTGGAGACCGGCACGCCCCGGGCGGACGTGGCCGTCTACCGGGACGGCTTCCTGACCACCGCCGCCCGCGGCAACGCCGAGGCCGATGCCACCGCCCCCGACCGGCTCATCGACGCCGAGCCCCTGGAGCGCGCCGGCTACAACGTGCAGATACTCGACCCGGTCGGCCTGGCCGAGGAGGGCGCCGTCGGCCTCGAAGCGGGGCCCGGGTGCGGTATCAATGCCGCAGCGGCGGGTGCCGTGGATCAGACCGCCGCTGGGGGACAGGCGGCCGGAAGCGGGACGCTACCGGCCGCCGAGTGCGCGCCCGGTGCGGGGCGAGTCGTGCTCTTCCCCGAGGGACCCGCCTACCGGGCACTGGTACTGGATGCCGGGCTTCAGGACGGCGCGATCCCGCTGGATGCGGCCCGTGCGCTGGCGCGCACCGCCGCGGAGGGACTGGCGATCGTGCTCGTCGGCCGGCCGCCCACCGGGGATGCCGGCTGGGGCGGCGCCGACGCCGACGCGGCCGTCCGTGAGGCGGTCGCCTCCGTGCTTGCGGGGCCGCGCGTGCAGCGGGTGGACGGCTGGGCGCAGGTGCCCGGCGCGCTCGCGGCGCTCGGGGTGCGGCCCCGTGTGGCCTGGAACGGGCCGGTCCTACTGACCCAGGTGCGCGACGCCGTCGAGGGCCGTTACGTGCTCGTATACAACCCCGCCGCGCAGGCGGTGGCACTGCCGCTGAAGATCGAGGGTGCCAGGCACGTAGAGGTCCTGGACCTGGACACCGGCGAGATCACGCCGGTGGGTGCCGAGGCGACCGGCGGGCGTACGCGGGTGGAGGCCCGCCTGGAGCCGCTCGGCTTGGCGGTGCTGCGGCTGGTGTCCGCGCAGCCCGGGCCGGGTACCGGTGAAGTTACGGGTGCGGGCGGGGCCTGTGCCGTTGCCGGGGCCGTCGTCGGTGCAGGTGCAGTCGAGACCGGGCGGCGAATCGGAAGTGGCGGCGAGGAGATCGCGCTGACGGAGTGGAGCCTGACCGTCACCAGTGAGGAGCCGAACGGACCGCGCACCATCGTCCTGCCCGGGCAGGGACCCGGCGATTGGCGCGAAGTGCCTGCGCTGAAGGACGTGTCCGGTACCGGCGTGTACCGGGTACGCGCGGAAGTGGGCGGTGGCGCCGACCCGGCTGCGCTCGCGGACGCGGTACTGAGCCTCGGGGAGCTGGGCGGTAGCGCCCTGGTGCGGGTGGGCGACCGGGTCTTCGGGCCGGTGCTGCGCTATGACGCGGCCATCGCGATCGGGGGCGCGTTGGCGGCGGCCGTGGCCGTGGGCCGTGAGCCGATCATTGAGATCGAGGTGCGCACGACGCTGCGCAACGCCACCCTCGCGGCCGACGCCTACATGACCGGCCCCTGGGCGGTGGAGCACCCGAGCGTTCCCCACGGCCTCCTCGGCCCCGTCCACCTCCGCTAGCCCCTCCGCCCCCTCCGCCGAGTTCGGTAGATCTTACGTGCTGAGGTCGGTAGTTGTTACGTGCCGAGGTCGGTACTTATGGCGGGC
>NZ_JAUMUL010000081.1 GCF_030530635.1 Actinomyces sp. | reverse complement strand
TCATGACAGTAGGTCCTCTCAATCAGGGCTTACACAGACCATTGAACACGCCCGGCTCCCGCCGTCGTCGGGAAGTCCCTGAGGAGGCTGTAAGCGGGCGCGGCACTTGGGCGCCTCCGGCTTGTATGGGTGGAGGTTAGGGATCGGGGCTGCGATGTCGGCGGTCGTCCACGGGCCGGCAAGTACATCGTCAGGTCGGCGAGGTCATCCTCGCGCGTGGACGTCCTCGAGAGCCGGACGGCATCGTAGGCGCCCCACCAAGCCTCGTAAGCGGCTAGCCAGCATCCTCAAACAACCGCACCACCCCTGACCGGAAGCGCCCCTACACGGCCGCGCTTCGCAATACCACCGGCATGTCGATTCACGACTCCGCATGCAACCCCAATCGCAAGTCAACCTGCTCTCGAAGCCGACTCCCAAAGGACTCGTGCGCACTAGAGACGTCCGGATAACCCCTCAGCGCGCGACGATACCGACGGACCCCACAGCCAATGTTGGTCCGGTACCCAAACCTTATCGACCGACCTCAGCACGTAAGATCAACCGACCTCAGCGGCTCAGTGAGCCACGGGCACATCCAGGGGCATGCCCGAGTCGGGGGCGAAGTCCATGGGACTCGGTTCCACATCCGCCCGCACCGCCGCCGCACCGAGGGCCGCGATCTGGGCGCCGTTGTCCGTGCAGTACTTCAGCGGCGGCAGCCGCAAGTTAATGCCGGCTTCCTCACAGCGTTGCGCCGCCAGGGCCCGCAGCCGCGAGTTGGCTGAGAACCCACCACCGATCACCAGAGTGTCACAACCGGTATCCCGGCAGGCCTGCACCGCCTTGGCAGTCAGCGAGTCGTTGACCGCCTCGGAGAAGGCGGCGCACACATCGGCGGCGGGCACCTCCTGCTCGGCCTCCGCCAGGGACTCCACGTAGCGGGCGACCGCCGTCTTCAGACCGGAGAATGAGAAGTCGTAGCGGTGGCGCTCCCGATCCTTGGCGGCGGCCAGGCCGCGCGGGAAGCGGATCGCCTCCACATCCCCCGCTTGGGCCAGGCGGTCCACGTGCGGGCCACCCGGATAGGGCAGGCCGAGCAGTCGGCCGACCTTGTCGAAAGCCTCTCCGGCGGCGTCGTCGAGGGTACCGCCGAGTTCGACGACGTCGGTGGCCAGGTCGCGGATGTCCAGCAGGCTGGAGTGGCCGCCGGAGACGATCAACCCGATGAAGTGCTCTGGCACCGGACCGTCGATGAGCTCATCGACGGCGATGTGCCCGACCACGTGGTTGACCCCGTATATCGGCTTGCCCAGCGACGCCGCCAGAGCCTTGGCCGCGCTAACGCCCACAGTCAGGGAGCCGATCAGCCCCGGGCCTGCACTGACGGCGATTGCGTCGACGTCTTTAAGGTCGACTCCAGCCCGTTCCAGAGCCTCATCCAGAGTGGGCAGGAAGGACTCCAGGTGGGCGCGTGAGGCGATCTCGGGGATTATGCCACCGAAGCGGGCGTACTCGTCCATGGAGGTGGCCACCACGTCGCCGAGCAGCTCGTGCCCGCGCACCAGGGCGACGCCGGTCTCGTCGCAGGTGGACTCGATACCGAGGATCAGTGCTTCACTCACGGCGTCCAAGCGTAGCCGCCCGGCCGTCCCGGCGGATTGCCGGGACGGGGCACCCCACTACGGCTCCACTCTCATACGAGCCGCCAGCCGGCGGCACGGGTGCGGTAGTTCCAGAAGTCCTGGTAGGGGCCGGGGGCGTCCACCAGATCGGCGTGGGTACCGCGCTGGGCCACCTGCCCGGCTTCGTTCAGGACGATCACCTGGTCGGCGGCGGCGATAGTCTCCAGTTTGTGGGCGATCACGATCAGGGCGGAGTTGCGCCGCAGCTCCTGCATGGCGGCCACGATATGTACCTCGTTCTCCGCATCCAGGGCACTGGTGGCCTCGTCCAGCAACACGATGGGTGCTTGTTTGAGCAGGGCGCGGGCGATGGACACCCGCTGCCGCTCCCCACCAGACAGGGCCTGCCCGCCCTCACCGACGCGCGTGTCCCAGCCGTCGGGCAGCCGGTCCACGATCTCGGTGACCCCGGCCAGGTCCGCCGCCCACCGCACCCGATCAGTACCGGCCTCGGGGTCTCCGATGCGGATATTGGCCTCCAGGGTGTCATCGAATAGGTATACGTCCTGGAAGACCATGGAGATCTGCCCCATGAGCTGAGATACCGGCATGTCTCGTACGTCGGTGCCGCCCACGCGCACGGTGCCGGCGTCCACGTCCCAGAAGCGGGCAACCAGACGGGCGATGGTGGTCTTCCCACTGCCGGAGGGACCTACCACCGCGCACATGGAGCGGGCGGGCACGTGCATATTGACTCCACGCAGCACCGGCGTGCCGGCCCGGTAGGCGAAGTGGACGTCGTCGAGTTCGACGGCACCGGGCTCTGGCTCCGTGGCGGTGGTGACCGGCTCCGGCAGCGGGGGCACGTCCATGACGGCGTCTAGATGGTCCATCATCTGACGCCGCTCCTCAATACCGGCGGTGGTGGCACCGATGGATTCCAGCATGGTGGTGAATCGCAGGCAGATGCCGATGGTGACGACCGTCTGCAGCGGGTCCAAGGCCCCGGAGACGGACAGGGCCGCCGACAGGGCGATCATGGCCACGACGATCACCTGGACCAGGACTCCATTGACCATGTTGCCGGCGGTCTCCCACCACAGGCCGCGGCGGGAGGTGCGGGCCACGACGTCGAAGGCATCGGCCAACTGACGGTAGTCGGTACTCGCGTGGCAGGAACGCAACGCCCCCTGGCAGCGTGCGAACTCCACTATGCGGGCGGCGAGCTCGCGTTCAGCGGGCTCTGAGAGGGCCTTGCCGTGGTCGATCAGACGGCGGGAGACCCGCAGGAACACCGCCAGCAGCGGCGCCGCGCAGGTCAGCAGCAGCCCCAACCGCCAGTCCCAGGCCCAGGAGCCCAGCCAGATGACCACGCACCCGGCCACCGTGGTGCTCAGCGAATTCAGGAAGTGGGCCACCGACTCGGACAGCGACATCATCTCCCGGGAGACGGCGCGGGACATGACGCCGGCGGAATCGGCGGTGAACCAACTCAGGGGCACGCGGGCAACCTGGTCGCCGATGGCGTAGTGGACGTCGTGCTGGAAGCCGAGTGCGCCCGTCATGCCGATGCGCTGGCTGAAGTAGTCGGCTACGGCGCAGGCGACGGCGAGGACGGCGAGCATGATCAGCCAGGCGCCGAAGCCCAGTCCCCAACTGTTTCGGCCGGTCGCCAGCGCCACTGAGGCCGGGAGCAGGAACAATAGCGCCAGGCCCGAGAACACGCCGCTGAGGACTCCGATTCCTATGCCGCCGACGACCTGCCGCCAGGCGACAGGCCCCATGAGGCGTCGGTAGCGCGCCATCAGGGAGCGGGAGGCAGATGAAGATGAAGCCGCTAAAGCCGGGGCGCCCGAAGCCGCCCGGTTCACGACGGGGTTCATAGCCGAACTCGTGGTGTCAGTCATGGCTATTCTCCTCGGAGTCGACGTCGACGCCGCCCTGACGCAGCAGCGCCCGGTAGTGGGGTTCGGTCAGCAGTTCGTCGTGAGTGCCGGCAGCCACGATGCGGCCGCGGTCCATGACCACGATGCGGTGGGCGCCGCGGACAGCTGCGGGCCGGTGGGCGATCACCAGTACCGTACGGCCCTTGACCAGCTCCGCCAGGGCCTGCTGAATCTCGGCCTCGGACTCGGGGTCGGCCATGGCGGTGGCCTCGTCGAGCAGGATTACCGGGGTGTCGCACAGGACCGCCCGGGCGATGGCGATGCGTTGGGCCTGCCCGCCGGACAGGGCCGTGTCCCGGCCGACGACGGTGTCATAGCCGCTGGGAAGCGTCATGATGAAGTCGTCTATCTGGGCGACGCGGGCGGCGGCACGCACCTGCTCCAAGTCCGCGCCTGGGCGGCCGAGGGCGATGTTGTCGCGGATAGGGGCGTCGAGCAGCTGAGGATCCTGGAGCACGAAGGAGACCGTGTCGTACAGGGTCTGCTCATCCATGTCGCGCAGGTCCACCCCGCCGATGCGCACGGTGCCGGCGTCGGGGTCGGCGAAGCGGGCGATCAGGGTCGCCAGCGTCGATTTGCCGGAGCCGGAGGGGCCCAGCAGGGCGGTGACGGTGCCGGGCTCCAGGGTGAGGCAGGCGTCGTCGACGGCGAGGGTCCGCCCGTAGGAGTAGGACACGTGCTCGATCTCCACCCGGGCGCCGTCCGGGCGGCGCGGGTGGACGGCGGCGGGCAGGGTGGGGGCGTCGAGTATGTCGCACAGGCGCAGCGCGGCCGCCCCGGCCTGCTGGTAGGACCAGGAGACGGAGGCGATGGTGACCATGGCGCCGGGCAGCACCAGGGCGATCAGTGTGGTGGTGAGCATCTGCGGCAGCGTGACCAGACCGGCGCGCAGCAGCAGGCTCCCGCCGCCCAGGTTGACCAGCAGCAGCACCGGGATGGACACCCAGGTGATGGACAGGCAGCTGATGTTCATCATCGACATGGCCCAGACGCGGTAGAACGTGGAGAATTCGTCACCGGCGCGCAGGTAGGCCGCATGGGCGCGGCCTACCTGCCCGAAGGCCTTGACCACCCCGATGCCGGCCACGAACTCCACCATGGCGGAGGAGATGTTCTCCAGGCGGCGGTCCATCTCCACGGTCTTCTCATTCATGCCGCGCATGGACAGGGAGTAGGTGGCGAAGAACAGCGGGATGGTGCCGATGCTCAGCAGTCCCAGCCGCCAGTCGATCCAGAAGGCGCAGGCCAGGAGCGCCGCCGGGGTGACCACCGCGTTGAGGCGCTCCACCGGCCCGTGGGCGATGACGGTGTGAACGGTGGTGGTGTCGTCCTGCACCGCCTTGCGCAGCCGGCCGGAGGTGGAGGCGGTGAACCAGCTCAGGGGCGTACGGGTCAGCCGGGCCACGATGTCGCGGCGCAGCCGGTCACGCAGAGCGAGGTCGGCGAAGTGGGTGATGAGCAGGGCCAGGAAGTACAGCAGCAGGCGGGTGGAGTAGGCGCCGATCAGCACCGTCACCGTGGCGCGCACGCGCTCCGGGTCGGGGGCAGAGCCCGCCTCGTGGGCCGCCAGCAGGATGTCACCCAACTGTACGAGCGCCACATACGGGGCGATGGAAAGCAGCCCGGAAACAACTACGAGCACCTGCCCGAGGCGCAGCCGGGAGCGCACCGGCGCACCGAGGCGTTTAACGGCCGCCTGCCCGGCGACGGCGCGAGCCCGGTCGTCGCCGGAGTCGGCGTTGCGGCCACCCCGGCCGGCGCCCTGGTCACGCGGATCGGTATCGGTCGGCGGCCTAGAGACGGGCGGAGAGGACGCCTCCGACGACCGGGCCGGTGATGCGCTCATCGTCGTGGTATGTGCAGCGGGCATGTCTCACACTCCAATCACGAATGGTTTTCTCTATTTGCTGAGCGTGACCTTAGTTGGCATCGGAGCGGCGGGCAAGGGCCGTACGCAAAACGGTCCGAGGCGCTCACCACGCCTCCCCTCACCGCCGAAGCGACAGACCGCGTAAGGTCAGACACATGACTCGTCTTGGCAATCCCACCGGGCCCAAGCCGGGGTTTGCACGCCGGGACGTGGTGGATGCGGCACTCGATATCGGCATTGACCGGTTCACCCTCTCCGACGTGGCCCAGCGGCTGGGGGTGGCGACCTCGGCGCTGTACCGCACGATCAGCTCGCGCGAGGATCTGCTGCGCGCCTGCCTGGAGCGGATTGCGCGAGACATCGATTTCTCCGATCTTTCCGGCCCCTGGCACAGGGTGGCGCGTGACTACGCCGAACGCCTGTGGGCGCTGTTGGAAGCCCATCCGGGCCTGGCCGGCGTGCTGCTGTCAACCTCCTGGGCCTACCAGTTCTTCGCCCGCCCCATTACGCAAGCGCGGCACGCATTCGCGCAGGGCGGCCTGCGCTCCGACGACGCCGTCCTGGCCCTGGACTTCATCGCCGACACGGTCATCAGCGTGCACTTGCAGACCGAAGTGGCCCGCGCCCCCTCCGGCGAGGCTCCGAGGACCTCACCCAAGGGGGCGAATGGCGACGACCGAGGAGGCCCGCGTACCCCGAGCGGTCTGGAGGAGGCCCGCAGGCGCTATGAGGAGGACGGGCGCGCGGCGCAGCTTCCCGCCGCGTTGGCCCCTTCCGCCAGCTGGCTCGACCGCGGCTGGCTGGACCGCAAGATCGAGGTCATCATCCGCGGCATCGCCAGTAATGCCGCGCAGCCGACGAGCAGCGAGTAGCCAAAGGCCGGTCCGGCTGCCTATGCCGCCGTGGCTCAGTGGCTCAATAGTGGCTGACGACGGTGGTTCCGGTCTCGGCCCAGTCGTAGTACCAACGGGCCTCGTCTTCCGGGAGGTTGATGCAGCCGTGCGAGCCGGCGTCGGCTCCGACACCGAAGTGTTTGGCCCACGGGGCGGAGTGGATGGCGTAGTTGCCGTGCCAGTAGGTCACCCAGGCGACGTCCTTCTGGCAGTAGGACCAGCCGGCGGTGCAGCCCAGGTCCTGCTTCGCGTAGCTCAGGTACACCTCGTAGGTGCCAGTGATGGTCTCGTTACCCGGGCCGCCGTGGTTCATGAGGACTGGACCGTGCACCTGCTCGTAGCCCTTGTAGGCGGTGATGGTGGAATCCGTGAGGTTGATGTCCACCCACTTCTCGTCAGCGCGCGCGGCGTAGGCGAAGCGGTCGGTGCCGGATGAGACGACTCGCTGTTCGACGCCGGCCTCCACCTCCCGGGTGATCAACTCGCCGGCGTAGGGCTTATGAGATTCCAGGGCGGTGATGATCCCGTCTGTGACCGCCTCGCGATTGGTGACTTCCAGGCCCGCCTGAGCCGGCCGAGCGGGTTCGAGCCGGTTTCCTTCGGCGTCGACGTTGTCGATGGCGCTGATTGGGTCCACTTCGGCGGAGGCGGCGACCCGGTCGACCCATGCGGCCACGCTCTCCCGTAGCAGCACGGGCACTAGTTCACCATTGACGACGGTGGTACCCACCCAGGACGCACGGGTGGCGGCATCGGCCTTCATGGTCTCCCCCGCGCCGGTGAGTGTCACCTCGGGGGTTATCAGGGTGTTGGCCGCCGTAGCCGCCTGCTGGGCGGCCATGTCGGAGACCGCCGGCGCGATGTCCTCAAGCGGAAGCTCAGCACTCTGGGAGGTCACGGTGTATGCGGCGGTCTGGACCAGTTCGGACAAGGAGTCCCGATCCACGCCCCGTCCCGGGGAACCGACCGCGACTTCGAAAGCATCGCCGTCGGCGGTGGGCCGGATGGAGGCGCTGACGGCCGGGGCGCCGACCCGGGCGTCGATGCGTTCGGCGAAGGCGGCCACAGCATCGGCATCGACGGTTGCGGCAGCCTCGGCCCCCGCGGCCGAGTCAGTTTCGGAGGCGGCCGACTCCGTCGGATCGACACCGTCAACCAGGGCGTCAGCCAGCGCCGTGGCGTTTATACGCCCGCCGGCCTGCCCCAGCGGAGTCTCCACGGTCTGCCCGGCGACGGTGATGGAAACTTTGACGATCTCAGCCTGCTCGGCGATGGTGGTGGCGACCTCGGCGCGGCTCATACCGGCCACACTCAGCCCACCAATGCTCGCCCCGTCCGGAGCGAGATCCGCGGCGTAGGCGGCACGCCCGCTCAGGCCCGCTAGCGGAGCCGCCAGGACGAGCGCGAGCAGCGCCGACAGCAGTCGCCGGCGACCGAGTCCGCCGGCGGCGTGTCTGGGCGTGTGTGCGGCGAGTGCGCGTCGCAACTGCAGGAACCTCTTCACCATACCTCCGGCCAAGAAAGTGTAACGGACCGTCGCGGGGAGAAGGTAACGATACAGTCGTCACCTGCGGGAGACCATCGGCAGCCGCTGTGGCACACGCCGCCGGGAAGCGCGAGCTGTCGGTGCCAACATGGCGCTTGAGATGGGGTGTCAAGCCCCGGGTTTTGTGGAGGGTGTTTTATCTGGCGCCGGCGGTCGCCGGCTGGGGTTGGTTGATGGTCGTCTGCTCGCCGACGTCCTCGGCGTCGGCGTTGTCGATGGTGTCGGTGTCGTCTGGTGGGGTGTAGGCCTGCTCGTGCTGGACGGGGGCGTGCATGCCTATGGCGGAGTGAGGCCGAGTGTTGTTGAACCAGTGCACCCACTCAGCGGTAGCGAACACGGGCATCGTCGATGCCCTGCCAGGGCCCGTGGGACTCGAGGTAGTGGCGGCCCAAGGATGAGCTCGGCTTTGTGCAGGGAGTTGAGGGCCTGGGCCAGAGCGAAGCCGAAAGGAGGTCGCCCTTGGAGCCCACCGAGGCGACCGCGTCGCAGTCGGAGGGGGCCTGCCCGCACTCGGATGGCCCGGTACAGCGGCCCCGCGGCCGCGTGTGGTGAATCAGCCCCTTCAGGTCCGCGCCCTCGCGCCTGCGCTGCCAGATACCCATCCTCAGGGCGCCCCTGGGCCAGGTCGGCGTCACGGGCTCGTTGACGTCTGCCAGCCGATGATCCGACGCGAGTAGACGTCGGCGGGCGAAGGCGACGTACACCCAGCCCGACAGGGTGCGCACATAGGTGGGGTTACCTCCCACGTAGTGGGGAATGTCCGCCACCCACAGCTCGTTGGGCCTGAAAGCCGAGAAGTGCCTCCTGACCAGGTCCGCCGGGCACTGCTCCTTAGGAGCCGACCGGGTCGTCCTGGGCGACTTCGCACGACGAATGCCGTGCAGGCCCATGTGGAGTGCTGGGTGTTTTTTGGACTGTTGGTTGTTGTGTGTTTGTCAGGCCGCTTTCGGGGCGGCATCCTGTAGTTCGCGTTCGAACTGGTTGGGTGTGCGGTACCCGATCGACGAGTGCAAACGCCTTTGTGGATTCGATATCAGTTCGCGTCTCATCTGAACAACGTGTCTGCATAGATTCACGCTGGGTTCATTCGCTCGCATAGTGTCCTCACTATCTCCAGGGTTATCTTTTGGTGACGGTTGTTGCGGCGCACCACATCATAGCGATGCTGATAATCATCTGCAATATCGTTATTATGACCGGGACGATGAACGGAATAGCTTCAGGGATGAGTTCTTGAACGACAAATAACACCGCCGAATCAAAACCCATGGCCCCCATAATCAGTACGGGCCGAGCGGACGCAGACTGTATCTGGTACCAGTCCGCGTCCGAGCGATAGGCTTGGGGTGTGCGTACACCAACAAGTGAGTTAGGCTTAAGGCTGCCTTTTCTCATTTTCAGTCCGACAACTGTGCTCAGAACCCCGATAATTACCATTAGACACGCGAGCACAATGCTTGAAACGAGGTCTGTCATGGTCCACCTTCAGGAAGTCACGCTTCAGGGCACTGGTTAGCAGTTTACGCCTCGGCGTGCTCAGGATCAAGTGTTCGACGAGACTCGTTACAGGTGCCCGCGAAAGAGGCTCGGTGCCTCATCCGAGTACTGCCCGTGAAAGTCGCGGATCGTGGTGGGTATGTGGTGGTGGGTTGCCTGTTGCAGGCCAGGGTCGAGATCACCAGCAAGTAGTACGCGGGCGCGTATGCCAAGGCGCCCCGAGGGGGACAAGGGGAAGGGGTGCCGTGGCGAGGTGTGCGCGGTGACCGGATGGAGCCGGGAGGGTGCCAGGCGGCGCCTGAGGGCGGTTGCCAAGCGCCCTGCGGGAGCCGGCAGGCCCAAGCTCGAGACCAGGGCGGGCATAGCACTCGCTGCGACGCCTTTGAAGGCCCCCTGCAGCGCGTGAGAGGCGGACCGGCGGCGAGGGGAGTTGCGGCAAATACCGATGCGTGTCCATGCCGCTGCCGCCTGGGGCCTGCCGGTTGGGGCGAGGGCGAGTTCGCGGGGCGGTCAGGGCCGATACAGTCAGGAGGTCCGGCGTGAGCCGGGCGTCCATATGAGCGCGACAGGCCATCGACCGTTATTGGAGTGCTGGGTGTTTTTTGGACTGTTGGTTGTTGTGTGTTTGTCAGGCCGCTTTCGGGGCGGGGGCCTGCTGTAGTTCGCGTTCGAACTGGTTGGGGGTGCGGTACCCGATCGACGAGTGCAAACGCCTTTGATTATAGGTCAATACGGGTCCATGCCGCCACATCCCGTATCGCCTTGCTCCGGGTGGGATAAACCATACGATGCACACGCTCATTCTTGAGTGTCGCACCCATGGACTCCGCCCACGCATTATCCCAACACACCCCGGTCCGCCCCACCGACGGAACAATCCCATAGTGCTTGAGGTGGTCGGCGAAGGCCTGGGACGTGTACTGGCTGCCCCGATCGGAATGAAACACCGTCACCCCACGGACCGGCTTACAGTTCCGGGCCGCCATGCGGGTCGCCTCACAGACTAGGTCGGTGCGCATATGATCCGCCAACGCATAGCCGACGACCTTCTTCGTACAGCAATCCAGGACCGTCGCGAGGTAGACGAACCCCGCCCAGGTGGGACTGTAGGTGGGGGTACCTCCCACGAAGTGGGGGAATGTCCCCAACCCACTTGATCCCAGGAGCATCGGCGGTGAAGTCGCGGCGCACCAGGTCCGGGCGCCCGTCCAGGTCCTCGGCCGGAACCGTGGTGCACACCTTCCGGCGCGGCCGCGCCGCTTTCAGGCCGAGCTCACGCATGATCGACCTGACCGTGTCCGCATCCGCGGGCACGCCCTGCCAGTCCAATGTGGCAGCGATACGCCTATACCCGTAGGTGCCGTCAGACTCGTTAAAGACCTTCTGGATATGCGCCGCCAACTCCCTACGTCGCACAGCGGTGGCGGACTCGGGCCTGCTGCGCCAGTTGTAGTAGCCGGACTTGGAGACCTTCGCTCACCAAGCGCATCCAGGCGATCGGGTAGTTGCCCCCTGCTCGCGACGGATCAGCTCATACCGGGTGGTCACGGCTGCACCGTTCGCGAAGAAGGCCGCCGCTTTTTTAAGAACTCGTTCTCCATCCTCGCCTTATACAGTTCGGCCTTCAGCTGGACGATTTCTTGCGCCTCGGACTCGTTTCTCTGTTCCTGGGCGTCAGCATGCCGCTTGCGGTACTTCGCGACCCAGTAACCGCACGGTCTGGGCCACCAGCCCCTAGGAGGCCGCAACCGACGCGATCGACCGGCCACCCTCCACCACCCCCGCGGGCCACCTGCTCACAACAGCTCCTCGGAATACTTCGCCTTAGTCATGTCCATCCATCCTAACTATCAAATCACGGGAAACGATAACCATCCCCCAAGTCCAAAAACCACCCCCAGTCCAATCAGCCAGCGCAGCAGCATGATCGTCTGGGTCCAGCTGGTGGCGGCCCGCTGCCAGGGGCGGACGTCGTGGCGGCGGCGGTGGGCGGTGATCCAGCGCGAGACGGTGCGGGCAGTGGCGTCAGGTACGTCGAGAGTGGCACGATAGGACACCCGCGCGGGGCCTCTTTCCGGGCTTGGTTATCTTGGTCGAAACACATGCTGCCGGAAGGTCCCGCGTGCACTCACCAACAACACACCCACCTAACCGCACCACCCCAACGATCCCCAGCCCCCACCCACAGCCCTGATGAGAAAGGCTCATCGCATGGTATGCCTCACCTCTCCACCGCAACTACGACATGCGTGATGGCATTGTCGATCGGCACGGCGGCTACCCGCGTGAACTGGCCCGAGAGATATACGACGCCGCGCAGCGGCTCTGAGCAGAACTGCTGCGCGGCGCGAGATGAAGCCTCGGGCGAGGCCCCGAAGCCATCAGGCGGTGGCCTTCTGCCCCTTCCACAGGGCGTGGCCGAGATCGCGGTTCAGCCGGGTGATGACCTCCAACGGCACCGACTTGGGGCACACGGCCGCGCACTCACCGATGTTGGTGCAGCCGCCGAAGCCCTCGGCGTCGTGCTG
>NZ_JAUMUL010000080.1 GCF_030530635.1 Actinomyces sp. | reverse complement strand
CCGCCATCAAGCGCCTGGGCTCCTGGCTCGGCACCTTCCCCGAGGTCACCTCCCTCGTCGTCCTCGGCCACGCCGGCGAGGGCACCTTCCTCACCCAGTCCGAACAGGTCGCCGTCATCGAGGCCTTCGTCGCCTCCACCGACGGACGCGTCCCCGTCGTCGCCGGCATCACCGGCGAGGGCACGAAGGTCGCGGTCGAGGAGGCCCGCCGCGCGGTCGACGCCGGCGCCACCGCCGGACTCATCTACCCCTCCCACGGCTGGCTGCGCTTCGGCTTCCAGCCCGGCGCGCCCCAGGACCGCTACAAGGCCATCTACGAGGAGACCGGCCTCAACGAGATCCTCTTCCAGTACCCGGACGTCACCAAGTGCTCCTACGACCTCGACACCCAGCTCGAGATCGCCGCCCTGCCCGGCGTGCACTACACCAAGAACGGCGTGCGCAACATGAAGCGCTGGGACACGGAGATCCCCGTCCTGCGCGAGGCCTTCCCGGACCTGACCATCATGAGCTGCCACGACGAGTACCTGCTGCACACCATGTTCGACGTCGACGGCCTCCTGGTCGGTTACGGCAACATCGCCCCCGAGCTGCTCATCACGCTCCTCAAGGCCGGTCAGGCCCACGACTACGACGCCACCCGCGCCATCCACGACCAGCTCCTGCCGGTAACCAAGGCCGTCTACCACCGCGGCAGCCACATGGAGGGCACCGTGGCCCTGAAGGAGGCGCTGGTGGAGCGCGGTGTGCTGGAGACGGCGACCGTCCGCTCCCCGCTGCGGCCACTGGCGGAAGGCGCCCACGAGGAGATATCCGCCGCTCTGGCCGCCGCCGGCCTCGGTAAGGCCGAGATCCCGGCCTGATGGGCACAGGCCGGCACCGGCCACCGGACCCGACGCGGCCCAGGTGACCGCAGACTCGCCTGCGGTCACCTGGACCACGGGCCCGCGCCGAAGTCCCGGCGTGCCGGCCCCGGAACATACGGTGGCCGGCCCACACCGGACCGCCCCGGGACGGCCGCCGCCGCTCAACAACCGCATTGAGAACGACCCCCGACCCACCGCCCACAATGGAGTAGGCCGTGATCCTTCTACAGTTCCTCGTCTTCCTAGCCTTCATCTTCATCGGCGCCAGAATCGGCGGCATCGGCATTGCCTTCGCCGGCGGGGCCGGCGTGGTCGCCCTCGGTCTGCTGGGCGCCACCCCCGGCGACCTGCCCATGCAAGTCATTGTCTTCATCATGGTGGTCATCTACTCCGCCGCAGCCATGCAGGTGGCCGGCGGACTGGACTACCTGGTCAATCTCACCGACCGGCTACTGCGCGCCCACCCCAAGCACCTGGCCCTGCTGGCCCCCCTGGTGACCTATCTGCTCACCTTCGCCGCTTCCACCGGGCAGGTGTCCTTCGCCACCATGCCGGTCATAGTGGAGGTCGCCAAGGAGAACAACATTCGGCCCACCAGGCCCCTGGCGGTCGGCGTGGCCGGATCACTGCTGGGCATCACCGCCTCCCCGATCTCCGCCGCCGTGGTATTCCTCTCCGGCCAGTTGGAGGAGACGAACACCGGGTGGACCTTCATCGACCTGATCCTGGTGTCGATTCCCGCCACCTTCCTGGGCACCATGACCACGGCGCTGGTCTTCATGCTCTGGGACAAGGCACGTGGCACGGATCGGCTGGACACGGTCCCGGAGTATCAGCGCCGGCTGGCGGCGGGAGAGGTCTCACCGCCACGGCATGAGGTCCGCGAGCTACGGCCGGGCGCCAAGCTTTCGGTGCTGATATTCCTGATCGCACTGGTACTGGTGCTGGCCTACTCCATCGTCATCTCCGAAAAGGTCGGTCTGATCTCCGACCCGGTCATGGACGCCGGTCAGTGCCGCATCTCGGTGATGCTGGCCGCCGCCGGCGCGATCATCGTGCTGTGCAGGGCCAATCCGAAGGCGATACCGGGCTCGTCCATCTTCCGCACCGGCATGAACGCCTGCGCCTGCATCCTCGGTGTCGCCTGGTTGGGGAGCACCTTCATGACCGCCAACCAGGACTGGATCCAGGCCCACCTGGGTGATGCGCTCACCGGCAAGCCGTGGCTGTTCGCCATCCTGGTAGTGGTCGCCTCCTCGCTGCTGTACTCGCAGGCCGCCTCTACCAAGGCACTGTTCCCGACGGCCCTGGCGATCGGTGTGGCTCCGGCGACCGTGGTCGCCTGTTTCCCGGCCACCTCCTCCCTGTTCATCCTGCCGACCTATCCGACGTTGTTGGCGGCGGTGGATCTTGATGACACCGGGTCGACTCAGCTCGGTACGCACTTCTTCGACCACCCCTTCCTGATCCCGGGCCTGATGGCCACGGGTCTGAGCGTCATCTACGGCTTCGCCCTGGCCGCCGTCGTCGTCTGATGGGCTGGCGACCGCCCGATCGCCCAGGCGCCGCTACTATGCGGTCAGCGAGCGAGGAGGCGCTGCCGTGAAGACCGTAACTCTCAAGGACGTTGCCGCCGCCGCGGGCGTATCCACCTCGACGGCGTCCCGGATCCTCGACGAGCGTCTGCCCGCCTCCCGTTCCGCCTCTGCACAGCGCGTACGGGAGGCCGCGGCGCGCCTGGGTTACCGCCGTGACGCCGCCGCCTCAGCGTTGCGCCGCGGCGACACTCGCACGGTGGGGGTGCTGGTGCCCCGCCTGTCAGACACGGTGATGGCACTCCTATTCGAGGCGATCTATGCCGAGGCGGCCTCCCGCGGCCGGTTCGCGCTCGTGTCGGTATGCGGGGACGACTCCGTGGCGGAGTCCCGCGCCGTTGACTCGCTGCTGGCCCGGCGAGTCGACGGCCTGGTGCTGGCCACCGCGCGGCTCGATGACCCCCTGCCCGGCTCCCTGCGTGAACACGGAGTGCCACACGTGCTTGCGCTGCGCACCGACGGCGTTTCCCCCTCCTCCGTGTGCGACGACGAGCTCGGCGGCTATCTCGCCACCCGGCACCTGATCGATCTCGGACACACCGCCGTGGCGGTGCTTCCCGGGCCTGATTTCACCTCCACCGCCAGGCAGCGACTGGCCGGTTACCAACGTGCCATGGCGGAGGCGGGTCTGCCGGTCCCGGATGCCTACATCCGCCACTGCGGCTTCGGCTTCACCGCCGGCCGCGAGGCGGCTACCGCCGTACTCGCCCAGGCACCGGAGCTCACGGCAGTCTTCGCCGCCAATGACTCCCTGGCCATGGGAACCCTGTCCGCAGCCGAGGCACTGGGGCGTTCGGTCCCGGAGGGCCTCAGCGTCGTCGGTTACAACGACACGCCTCTGGCCGGCCAACTGGCCGTGCCGCTGACGACGGTGCGCGTGCCCTTCGACCTGATCGCGGTCGGGGCACTCGATCTGCTCGCCGCACAGACCGGCGGCGACGACTCCCGAATAGCCGATCGGGTTGCCGCCCCAACCCTGATTCCGCGACGCTCCGCCACCTCCCTCGCCCGCTGAATGGCCGGATCCAGCTGGCACTTCGCGCCGCCGTGCGTCACTATCGCCCTATGACGTCGGTCCCCTCACCCGCCCCGCCTGCCATTCCCGCGCTCGGCACCAGCCCGGTACACGCCGTGCTGCTCGACGCCGACGGCGTCCTGCAGCTGATCGGCACGCCCTGGGAGCAGGCACTGACCGCAGGCGGTGGGGCGGAGTTCTGCCGTCGGCTCCTCGCTGAGGAGGAGCCCGCCCTGGAGGGACGCGAACCGCTGCGCGCACTGTTGGAGCGGCTGGGCGGTGAGCTGCGACTCACCGCGAGCGTGGAGGAACTGCTGGACCTGTGGTGGCGGGCCACGCCGGACCCGCTCGCCTGGCAACTCGTGCGTGACCTTAAGGCGGCCGGTTATCTCACGGTGCTGGCCACCAACCAGCAGCACGAGCGTCGTGCCTGGATGCGCTCCACCCTCGGCTACGACGGCCTGTGCGACGTGGACGCCTACTCCTGCACCCTCGGGGTGGCCAAGCCCAGTCCCGAGTACTTCCGCACGGCGCTGCACCTGGCGGGCGTGGACGCGCGGCAGACGCTGTTCGTGGATGACAACGCCACCAACATCTCCGCGGCGGCGGCGCTCGGCATTCACACGATTCATCACCCCGCGGATGCGGGCGGCGACCTGCTGCGCCAGGAGATCGTCACTGCACTCAAGGACGCCTCTCATCCTTGAGGATGAGTCATGAGGCCGCGGCCTCATGCTTTCGGAATCAAGACTTCATCCGGCAGGAGTTGCGAGGATCTCGCCGACGCACAAAACTCGGGCCTGTAGGCGCGGCGCGGGCGGCGCCCGGAAGGATCACCATGACGAGCATTACGGCATCCGGAAGCTTGCGGAGGCGGCGCGCATCCTCCCACGCGGGCCGGACGTCTAACGCCGTTAAGACCACGGCCACGGCCCACCGGCGGCTCAACGCCCACCTGGAGAATCCGACCCGGCGCGCCCCACGAGTCTTCCTGAGTCTGCTCGGCCGTATTCATCGGCTGCTCCCGAGTATCGTACGTCGTCGCGTTCCGGTCACCTTCATCGGTTACGCGCTCATCAACGGCTCCGGATTCCTCATCGACATTGCCTTCCTGTGGCTGTTCTACGAGCGCCTGCACTGGTTCTACCCGCTGGCCGTCACCGTCGGCTATGCGATCGCCGGCGTGTACTCGCTGTTGCTGAACCGGTGGCTGAACTTCCAGTCCCACGGATCACTGACCGCCCAGGGGTCGCGCTACGCCGTCGGCCTGGTCTCACAGTACGTCATATTCATACTGGGCCTATCGAGCCTGCTGCACATGCTGGGCATGAACGCCGAGTTGGCACGGTTTGTCTCCGCGTGCTGCGAGGGCGTATACCTGTACGCGCTGATGCGGCTATGGGTCTTCCGCGGTACGCCCGAACCCGCCACCGAGCACGCCTGAACCGCGGCCCCGCTCACCAGTAGGCGCGCGTGGTCTCCGTGGGGCCCGCCAGTTCGGTGTATCCAGCATCCATCACCGACACGGGCCGGGGGTGCTCCCGCCAAGACGCCTCAGACGGGAAGACGACCCGCACCCGGTAATCTCGATCGGCCCAGAGTGAGCGCAGGGCGACCGGCATGCGGGGACTCTGCCAGGCCAGTTGAGCCGCATGGGCCACTTGAGCGCACAGTTTCCCACTGGTCATCTCCTCCAACGGGGTGACCTCTACCGTCACCGGGGCGGACTCCGACACCGAGGCACTGGTAAGGGCGATCCCACCCACCGCATCCGGATCCTTGGCAACAGCCGCGGTGATCGCGGCCGGCGGCGGGGGCAACTCATCCCCGTGGGGGAAGTGCGTGCCCTCAACCTGGGTCTTGGCCAAGGCCGGCGGCAGCGGGCGCACCGGCCCGGGAACGATGGCGCGCGCCTCGGCCCTGCCCCAACCGCTCGGTCCCGCTTGGACGGCCGTGATGCCGGGCAGTTCCTGGATCTCCTCCCACCGCCGGCCTCGCGCGCGCCGCACCAGCTTGCGGATGCGCCCGTTCTTCCAGGATTCGACGGCATCGTGCCAGAGACCGCCGGGAAGGGCACGCCGATCGGCCAGTACCGAGACGACTGCGCGGGCCGCGGCCTCGGCCACGTCGATGCGGCGCGGCGGGTGGACCTTGTCGTAATGGACGGCGATCTGCATGGCCCAGGGCACGGCATGATCGACGGGTGCGGACGGAGTCGTCGAATCGCCACCCGCCGAAGCGCTTTGAGGGGACAATGACTGCATGCGTCACATTATCTGGGACATGGGCGGCACACTGGTGAACACCTACCCGGAGGTGGACCGAGCCCTGTGCGAGGCGGCCTTCGGCGACGCCGACCCGGAACACCTGCGGCACGTGACCGGCCTGACCCGGCATTCCATCGCCCATGCGATCGCCGCCCTGAGCGCCGAGCGGAATCTGGAACCCGAATCGTTGGAGGCGGCATACACCCGCCTGAAGGGACGGTGGCGCACGCGGCCGGCACCTGTAATGGACGGCGCCAGGGAGGTGATGGCGCGGGTCAGTGAGCTGGGCGGCCTGAACCTGGTGGCCACACACCGGGATCGGGCGTCCGCGACTGCACTGCTGCATGGGCTGCACCTGGAGATGGATGACGTCGTCTGCGCCCCCGATGGCATCGCCCGCAAGCCCAGCCCTGACATGAATCTGCTGTTGGCGCAGCGGCACGGGCTGAACCCGGCGGAGGTGCTGTGCGTCGGCGACCGACCGATCGACGTGGTTGCCGCCCGGGAGGCGGGCATGCCCGCGGCGCTGCTGGTGCGCCCGGGGACGTCGGTGACCCTGCCGGATGACGCTCCCGGTGCGCTGGTGGTCGCCAGCCTGCGGGATCTGCTTCCGCTACTGGACTGAGTCGCCCGGCCGGCGCATGAGCAGCGCGTCGCCGTCGAAGACCAGGCCCGCGTACCCGTCCACGTGGGCGGCCTCCTCGAAGCCCGCGGCGAGATGGGCCGCGACGGAGGCGTGATTGGCCGTCTCGACCACGCTGAACAGGTCCTCCCCCGGCTCGATCTCCTGCACTGCCGCACCCACGGCGGCCAGCAGGGTGTGGCCGATGCCGCGGCGGCGGGCGCCGGGATCAACGATGAGACCGGAGACCATCCATCGCTCCGGGCGGCCCTCCTGAAGGTCACCCGGGAGGACGAAGGCGCCGGACAGGGCGACCGGGGCGGCCGCGTCATCGTCTCCGGCGGCTTCTACGTCGCCGGCCGGGAGGGACGCCAGTAGCAGCACCGGCAGCGCGTCGATCATGCGCGGCGCCTGTTCCAGCGCCTCCTCCACGGTGATGCCCCGCAGTGCCAGCAGGCGGGCGACTCGTGCGGCGTCGTTGGGGCGGGCGGAGCGGATGATCACGTCAGAGGGTGCGGCGTTCATGCCCACTCCCCCAGGCGCAGCGCAACCCGGCCGCCGTCGAAGGTGAAGACCTCCAGGCCGAGTATGCGAGTGTAGAAGTCGACCGCGGCGGGGATCGAGCCGACGGTGAGGACGAAGTGATCGATGCCGGTGACGCGCATGGGTGCATCATGCACCCGCGGGCCCCACCGCCGCCTGGAAGACGGTGTGGGACCCGCGAGCCGGGTCGGTGGCGGGCTCGCTCAGCCCCGAGGCATCGGTGTGTGAACGAGACTCCGGTCCCGCTACGAGGCCCGTCCCAGAATGTGGTGTCCGGAGCGGCGCGAGACCACTCGCAGGTGCCGTCTGGATGCACCCGGCTGCGCCGTGCCCTCAGGATCGTGCGGGTCCGGTGGGTTGACCAGGATGGCGTCGCCGACGGCGTGGTCGGGCTCGAGCTGCCAGCCGGGGCGGCGCAGCGCGTAGAAGATCAGCGGCGGCACGCCGAGGACCACGATCACCAGCCCCACCACCAGGGCGTAGCCGACGGTGCTCAGGCCGGTGAACCCGGAAGGGCGCACGAAGGAAAGCACGAAAGCCACCGCGCAGGCCACGAAGCCGACGCCGGCCACCAGCCCCATGGCCGGAGTGCGGTAGGTGCGCCGCACCTGCGGGCGGGTGGCGCGCAGGCGGATGGCGGCGGCGAACAGCATCATGTACATGATCAGGTAGAGCGCCGCAGCCATGTCGATCAGGGTGACGAAGGCGGTGTTGCCGTTGGGGATGACCACGAACAGCAGCGCCAGGATCGTCACGATCACGCCCTGCAGCAGCAGGATGGAGCGCTGCACGCCGGCGCCGTTGCGCTTTTGCAGGAACGGCGGCAGCAGGCCGGTGCGGGCGGCGGCGAGCAGTCCCTTGGACGGGCCGGCGATCCAGGTGACCACGGAGGCGAAGGCCCCCAGGGCGATCAGCAACGAGATCACCGGGGTGCCCCAGGCCAGGTGCCAGTGGTCGAAGAAGGTCTGGAAGGCCAGGTTGATGCCGTCCACCACACCCAGGCTCGCCTTGGGGACCGCGACGGCGATCGCCAGGGTCGGCAGGATGAAGATCGCCAGGATCATCACCGCCGAGATAAGAACCGTTCGCGGGTACCCGCGGCCGGGGTCGGCCAGGTCATTGGCGTGGACCGCGTTGACCTCCATGCCCGCGTAGGCCAGCACGTTGGACACGATCAACACGATGGAGGCCAGGCCCGTCCACGGCGGCAGGATCGCCGACGTCGTCAGCTCCGTCTGGGAGGGGGTACCGGAGATCAGCCAGGCGGCTCCGAATACAATCAGCAGCGCCGCCGGGAAGAGGGTGCCGATGATGCCGCTCCACGAGCCCACCTTGGCGAACAGGTTGCCGCCAGCCAGGGTGATGAGGGTGGACACCCAGTACAGGACGATGATGACACCGGCCACGTACACGCCATTGTTAGCCAGTGAACCGCCGCCGACCACATAGGACAGGCTCACGGCGATGAAGGCGATCTGAGTGGGGTACCACACGACGTTCTGCACCCACTGCAACCAGATGGCCACGAAGCCCCAACGCTCCCCGAAGGCCTCGCGTACCCAGATGAACACCCCGCCCTTCCAGCCGGTGGCCAGCTCGGCGGCCACCAGCGCAGTGGGCACCATGAACAGGACCGCCGGAATCAGGTAGAGCACGATGGAGGACAGGCCGTAGCCGGCCATGGCCGGCAGTGAACGCAGCGAGGCCACGGCCACCACGGTGAGCATGGCCAGGTTGAACACGGACATGCCCGCCGCGGGGCGGGCCGTCACTTGCCCGGGGACGGTGGGCCCATCGCCGTCGACGGCGGAGCCGCTATTCACGGCGCCGTTAGTCATGGTAGACATCTCTGCTCCTCAGTGGTGGAAGGCGGCGGGGCGGTCGGACTCGTGGGGCAGCGGCCCGTCGAGCCGGTCGAGGTAGGCCACCGCGGCGCGCATCTCCTCGAGTAGGGCGTCGGCCAGGTCGTGGCTGAGCCCGTTGCGCACCACGATCCGTTGCACGGTGACATCAGTCAGGTCGTCGGGCATCGGGTAGGCGGGCACCAGCCAGCCCTTCATGCGCAGCCGGTCGGACAGGTCGTACAGGTTCCACTTGCCCCCGTGATCGGTGCGCAGCCGCCAGGCGAACACGGGGATGTCCGAGCCGTCGTTCCACAGTTCGAAGGGCCCCATGTCGGCGATCTGACCGGCCAGATACCGGGCGACATCGCGGCTGTTGGACTGCACCCGGCGGTAGCCGTCGAAGCCGAGCCGCAGGAACATGTAGTACTGCAGCAGCACCTGGGCACCCGGGCGGGAGAAGTTCAGGGCGAAGGTGGGCATCTGTCCGCCCAGGTAGGAGACTTCGAAGATCAGCTCCTCGGGCAGGGCGGCACGCTCGCGCCACACCACCCAGCCGATGCCGGGGTAGACCAGCCCGTACTTGTGGCCGGAGGTGGAGATGGAGGCGACCCGCTCCACGCGGAAGTCCCACTCCAACTCCGGCTGAATGAAGGGTGCGATCATGGCCCCTGAGGCGCCGTCGACGTGGATAGGGATGTCCAGGCCGGTGCGCTCCTGGATGTCGTCCAGCGCCCGGGCAATCTCGGCGACCGGCTCGTACATGCCGGTGTAGGTCACCCCCATGATGGCTACTACGCCAATGGTGTTCTCATCGACGTAGTCCTCCAGGGCGTGGCCGTCCAGGACCTTGTGCTCCTCGGTGATGGGCACATACCTGGGTTCGACGTCGAAGTAGTTGCAGAACTTCTCCCAGCACACCTGCACGGCGCTGGACATGATCAGGTTGGGCCGGTCGGCCGGCTTGCCGGCGGCGCGACGGGCGTTGCGCCAACGGCGTTTGAGCGCCAGCCCACCGAGCATGCAGGCCTCCGAGGAGCCGATGGTGGAGGTGCCGATGGTGTGCTGCGGATCAGGCGCGTGCCACAGGTCCGCGAGCATGGTCCAACAGCGGGTCTCGATCTCGGCGGTGCGCGGATACTCATCCTTGTCGATCATGTTCTTGTCGGCCGCCTCCAGGTAGAGGCGGTCGGCGCGCTCGTCCATCCAGGTGCTCACAAAGGTGGCGAGGTTGAGGCGGGCGTTGCCGTCCAGCATCGCCTCGTCGTGAACCACCTGGTAGGCAGTCTCGGGCAGCGCCTCCCCGGCGGGGAAGCGGAACTTCGGCAGGTCGTAGGCCTCACCGGGGCGGGCAAACAGCGGGTTGAGCTCGCTGCTGCCCGGGTCCGGGGCGGAGGAACCGTCGAATACTGACCGTGACATGTCGGAATCTCCTTTCGGTTGGCAACGATTGACATAGGAATATCACTGCGCTGTGCTTGCCACCACTACCATGCGACAATAAGCCAGTATTTGCAATTTACCGGAGGCGTCTTCCCAGCTTTCTGAAACAATTACTACACCCGCCAGAATTGCCAAGCCTCTCTTTGTAACCAACATCGCCGGAAATCACTTGCAAAGCACCCGGGAACCCCCTGGAAATAGCCACAGAAATTCACCTGAACGCCGCGGCGACCCGCGCGCGCTCATTATCTGGATAGCACCTGAATGCGACCCCCAGAAAGCCTTACCGGCCGGGTGCGGCCGCTGCGGGAGTCGTCAGCGTTCCCCGCCGCCGGCCACTCCGTCAGCCGCCCACCGGGTCAAGGACTAGCGTCGCTTAACTTATTCGTGACAGGCTGGGCGGTATGAGTTCGCCGCCCCCGTCCCGCCCCGGCTTCAACGGTTCTTCCGGATCCGGGCACCTGCCGCCGCAGACCCCGCCATGCACCTGGCAGCCACAGCCAGGAAGTCCCCCGGCGTCTGCCCGGCCGACCCCACCGCACGCCTACGGGTATGTCGGCGCCACTCCCCCGCCCTCGCCGCCCGTGCGGCCGCGGAGGAGACGGGTCGCGCTCGTATCCGCGCTGACGGTTGTGCTTGTGCTGGCGATTGGGGGGACCGCCGCCTTAATCATGCGCCACCGGGGGACAGACGACGACACCTCCACGGCGAGCACCGACCGGTGGTCGCCGTCCTGGCTGGACGGCTTCGAGGAGGCCTGGACCCTGGAGGCTCCCGCGGACTTCCGCCGACAGGAGATGTCGATGCGCATCCGTGGCGACCGTATGGTCCGGACTACCAGTACGTCCGCAACGGCGACCGTGACCGTATTCGACATCTCCGGAGACAGTCCCAAGCAGTTGTGGGAGACCAAGCAGGAGGTTACCGAAACCGTCGATGGAACGATGCTGTGGGACGGCCAGATCATCGTTGAGACCACGCTGATAGACATCGACTCTCAGGAGCGCAGCACCACGCCTTGGGACACAGACGCCAGGGTGACGGTCACCTCGGCGGGAGCGGTCGCCTGCGTCGAGGCCACCTGCCGGTGCTGGTCAAGTCCCTCAGAATTGCTGTGGGAGAGCACTTTCCCGGAGGGCGAGCATATGACCGTGGGGCCCGACCGAACCATGGACGGATATTCAATCGCCAGCTCGTCCGATTACGGCGAGTACTTCGTGGTCGATGTGAACACCGGGGCCGCTAACCTGCTGGAGGCGCAGAAGGCAGATATCATTCGGCCACTTGCCGACGGCTGGCTGGTTCACTCCGGCGGCAGTGCACGCACCGATGCAACCGTCAAGCTGTACGAGCCCGACGGCACCTTCAGTGAGTCGTTCAAGTTCCGCACCAACGCAGCGTTCTCAACCTACCCCTGGTCGCCCACACCATTCACGCGGGAGCAGGCACGGCTTTGGTTGGAGGACTTCGACACCTCTTGGGCCCCGGCGACCTACACGGTCTCGGAGACGGATTCGAGTTGTGAGTCGATCACCATCAACGGCAACGACGTCGTCCTCGGTGAGGACAACTCCCTGACCGCAGCAGACAAGCGCGGTGGGTGCACCACCACGAGTGCCCTACAGGCGCTGTATCACTCCGGCGAAGGCGCGGTCCAGAGCTTCGCCAGAACGGAAGGGGACGAACGCTCCCTGGTGCTGGTAGACATGGCCACCGGACGCGCCTCGGAGTCGATTCCGCTCGGTACCACCGACGATTACGCGGGTTATACGCCTCTCGGCGACCTGCTCGTCGTCAACTATGCCTCTGGCGTGAGCCGGGCATACCGGCCGGCCTCATAGTGGCTCGTCGTATTTGAGGGTGTGGTGGGATGGTTGCAGGTGCACAACCACGACCTTTCCGAGCAATCGCGCGGAAAGTACGAGAACTCCGTGACGGCGGGTCACCCCGATGAATAACCCTCCGTAGATCACGGTAGATCACCGTAGATCGCAGCGGATGCCGGCGGATCGCAGTGGTACGGGCGCGGTGGGTCGCGGCGGATGCCGGCGGATTACAGTGGTATGGGCGGCACGGTTCGGGCGATCGCCTGACGATTCGAAGTGTCAGCCCCGTCGGCCTCATGCCCGTCGACGCGGCGGCCCCGCCCCA
>NZ_JAUMUL010000133.1 GCF_030530635.1 Actinomyces sp. | reverse complement strand
GGGCCAAGCCATACTCGCCCTCGCCCACCGCCGCACCCTCACCCCATGTACGCCACGGGTCCGCCACGGCTCCCTCTACGACCCCCAACCAACCCAACAACTACCCACCGCCGCTTGACAAACCACATAGGGGCACCCCCCACTCCCCCGGGTATACCCGGGCACCCCCCGCCGTCCCTAACCTGCAGCCCGCCCGTGACAACACTCCCCGAGCATGAGACGGTGGCCCCATGACTACTTCCCGTCCCGTCTGGGCCGCCGACGCCCCCGAGCGAGTGCTGGTTGTGGACGGCGAGCCGACCGCCGTGAGAACGTGGCTTACCCGCACTCGCAAGCAGCGCAACACGGGCCTGCTGGGCACGGACGGGCTCGACGGCGCGCTGTGGATCAAGGCATGCAACTGGGTGCACACCTTCGGCATGCGTTACGCCCTCGACCTCGTATACGTCGGACGCCACGGCCGCGTAGTCGCCGTCACCACAGCCCCGCCGCGTCGACTCTGCCTACCCCGTTTGAACGCGCATGCCACCATAGAGATGCACGCGGGCTTGGCCGCACAGCTCAACATAATGCGCGGAACCATCATCGACACGACGCCTCGCATTTGACTGCGACGCGTAGCGCAGTTCCGAGCATCAGCGACTTCCATCCGAGTTCCGAAGTCAGAGCGGTAGCCGTGGCGCATCTGCTTCCTTCACAATCCGTCGACCGGTCGTGAGCATGGGCTGCCAAGAGGCACGATCCTCCACCGGTTCCCCAGGCTGCGCTCGTGCACTGATCCGCCAACTGCCCGTCGCTCCATCCGCGATGAAGATCGCCGCTTCGTCTGTGGTGACGCGAACCCAGTCTTGAACCTTAGCCTGATGGGTCCACGTCATCATGTGCATCCACCGTCGCCCGGCCAAGCGGCCACACCTCCGGCCGACGTACACTCATCTATCCGAAGGCCGCCAAGACGATCTCTGCGTTTCACCGACGCCCCAGCATACGCGTCCAATGAGCGCACCAATGGTGGCGCCGATCAGCGTCAAGACGAACGTAGCCACCGGCACGTACGTCGGGACATAGTCGGGCAATCCGATCCGAGTCTGTATCCCCCAGAACACCGGAACAGGAAAGACAGCCGCAGCAAGCAGACACCATTCGCGGACCCGCTGTCGCGGCAGCGTCAAAGCGACCACGAACGCCACGACAGCTGGCATCAAAACCGACGGGCTCACATTCAGGACCAAAGCCAGTACGCCGCCCTGCGTTGCGCCGCCGAGCACGCGAAGCCCGGTCCGCAACAACCACCACAGGAGAATGCCTACGATCCAAGCCACGAGCAAAATCAGCGCCGTGGGCCGCTTTGCCTTACCATTCCGCTCAGCCACGATGAACCATCTCTATACCAGCCGCGACCGTCTCCAGCAGCTTCTCATCGACACCAGGCCCCGTCAAACCGACTACGAGCATTTCGTCATAGTCATCATCTTTAGCGGTCAACAGGAGGGTTATTCATAGGGGGTGTGGGGGATTCGCGACACGCGCATAGAGGGTGAGGGTTAGGACGGCCTGCTCCTGAGACGCTTTGGGTGTCATAGTCCAAACTTCTCAGAAAGCAGGCCGCCACCATGAACGCTAGCACGAAGCTCGACCGCCGACAGCTCGAGGACCTGTGCGCTATCTTGCACAGCCAGGGGGACCTGCCGGTGGCCGGCAGCCGGGTCCTGGGCCTGTACCAGCGCGTGAAGCTGACGGGCCTTGACCCTGTTTGTTGGACACGCTGATTCCGGCCCTGCGGGGTCGGGG
>NZ_JAUMUL010000132.1 GCF_030530635.1 Actinomyces sp. | reverse complement strand
CCACCAAACTCGAACTCTACCGAACCCGATGGTAAAACCACACGAATAACACCCTTAGTGTAGGTATGTCCGATCTGCTTCATGTGATGCTGTGACGCGTGACATATTCGCGGTTCTGCCACAATGGGATCCATGGTGCGGATCGAGGCAGTACGCGGGGACATCACCACCCAGGAGGTGGATGCCGTTGTCAACGCGGCCAACTCCGGGCTGCTCGGGGGCGGTGGGGTCGATGGCGCCATCCACCGTGCCGCCGGGCCGCGCCTGCTCCAGGCCTGTCGCGAGCTGCGCGCCGCCGAACTGCCGGATGGGCTGCCGGTGGGTGAGGCCGTGGTCACGCCCGGCTTCGACCTGCCCGCCTGCTGGGTCATCCACACCGTCGGCCCCAACCGGCACGCCGGCCAGACCGACCCCGCCCTGCTGCGTGCCGCCTTCCGCTCCAGCCTGGAGCTGGCGCAGGAACTCGGCTGCCGCAGCGTGGCAGTGCCGGCGATCTCCGCGGGCGTGTACGGCTGGGACGTCGATGCCGTCGCCCGGGCCGCGGTGGCCGAGGCCCGCGCCCTGGCGGCCCGGGCGGATACCGCCAGCGGCGTCGAGGTGTGTGGCACCGACGTCGTCGACGCCGCCGCGGCGCAGCCGGGCGGGCTGGAACTGGTGCGCTTCGTGCTCTTCTCCGAGCGGCTGCTGCGGGCCTTCCAGGCGGCACTGGACGCCTGAAGCGCCCGGTGTGGCGACGTCGGCATATGGCGGGGTGCCCGTATTCCTGAGTCGGCCCGACTCAACCCTGCTCACGCCCACTGCGAACACAGGCATTGGTGAGGCCCCAACGCCGTTAGCCTTATCAGCGCGTGCCCCGCGTTCCCCTCCGGTACTCATTCCGGACCCGGGCAACGTCATCACCGACCGCACGTGCCGAGGAGCTATCAGCGATGTTCGAACGCTTTACCGACCGCGCCCGCCGCGTCGTCGTCCTGGCCCAGGACGAGGCCCGCGCGCTCAACCACAACTACATCGGCACCGAACACCTCCTTCTGGGCCTCATCCACGAAGGCGAGGGGGTCGCCGCCAAGGCGCTGGAGTCTATGGACATCTCCCTGGACGCCGCGCGCGCCGAGGTAATCGAGATCATCGGTGAGGGGCAGTCCGCCCCCTCCGGCCACATCCCCTTCACGCCGCGCGCCAAGAAGGTGCTCGAGCTGTCCCTGCGCGAGGCGCTGCAGCTGGGCCACAACTACATCGGCACCGAGCACATCCTGCTCGGCCTGCTGCGTGAGGGTGAGGGCGTGGCCGCCCAGGTGCTGACCAAGCTCGGTGCCGACCTTTCCACCGTCCGCCAGACCGTCATGCAGATGCTCTCCGGTTATGAGGGCAAGGAGACCGTCACCGCCGGCGGCTCCAACAAGGAGGGCACGCCGTCGGGCTCGGCCATCCTGGACCAGTTCGGCCGTAACCTCACCGCCGCCGCCCGCGAGGGCAAGCTGGACCCGGTCATCGGCCGCCACAAGGAGATGGAACGCGTCATGCAGATCCTCTCCCGGCGCACCAAGAACAACCCCGTCCTGATCGGCGAGCCCGGCGTCGGTAAGACCGCCGTCGTCGAGGGACTCAGCCAGGCGATCGTCCACGGGGACGTGCCCGAGACCCTGCGCGACAAGCAGCTGTACTCCCTGGACATGGGCTCCCTGGTGGCCGGCTCCCGCTACCGCGGTGACTTCGAGGAACGCCTGAAGAAGGTGCTCAAGGAGGTGCGCACCCGCGGCGACATCATCCTGTTCATCGACGAGATCCACA
>NZ_JAUMUL010000079.1 GCF_030530635.1 Actinomyces sp. | reverse complement strand
ACCACGCCCGTCTAAAACACCACATTCGCGCAGACAACCCACACCCGGCGAACCGTCACACCCTCAAACCAGAAGAACCCCATTAGACCCGGTGCAGCTGTGCTTCCTGCCAGGTGAGGACCGGGCCGCCGCGGCCAGGGTGGGTCTCGTAGTGTGGTGGCATTCAGCCGATCAGCGGACGCTCGGCGGGCATGCGGATAACCCTGCGGCGCTCACGCAGCGCCAGGGCGGAGGCTGCGGTCATGGTGCCCACGCGGCCGATGAACATCAACACGATGATCACGTACTTCGCGCCGGGCGGCAGGATCGGTGTGATGCCGGTGGACAGGCCCACGGTGGCAAAGGCGCTGATCACCTCGAACAGGATGCGGTCCAGGGTCAGATCAGTCAGCCCCAGCAGTAGCAGGGAGGAAACGCCGACGATGCTGGCGCCGATGAAGGCGACGGCCACGCTCAGCCGCACGGTCGACAGGGTGATGCGCCGCCCGAAGGCCTCAATGTCCTCATCTCCGCGCGCCTCCGCAACAATCGCCAGCACCAGCACCGCAAAGGTGGTCACCTTTATGCCGCCCGCGGTGGAGGCCGAGCCGCCGCCGATGAACATCAGGGCGTCCTGCAGCAGCCAGGTCGATTCGTGCATGTGCTCTGGCGCGATCGTGGACAGTCCGGAGGAGCGGGCGTTGACGCTGTTGACCAACGCGGTCAGGATCTTCCCGCTCGTGGACAGGGTCCCGTAGGTGTTGGGATTGCTCCACTCGAATGAGCCGATCGCCACGGCGGAGAAGGCGCTGAGGGCGGTGTAGGTGGTCAGGGTCAGCTTGCTGTGCAGGGTCAGCTGGCGGGGGCGACGGCGGTTGCGTGCAACATCACGGATCACCGGAAAGCCGATGGCGCCCAGGAAGGTGCCCAGTACGATCGGCAGTCCCATCCACCAGTCGGAGGCGTAGGGGGCCAGCCCCTCGGGCATGACCACGAACCCGGCGTTGTTGAAGATTGACAGCGCCATGAAGAACGCGTACCAGGCGGCGCGTCCGAGATCCAGCCCCAGGGTGAGGAAGCGGGGCAGGAGCACCGCCATCAGCACCGCCTCCACGCCGAAGGCCGTGTAGGCGACGGCGCGCAGCAGCGACATGACATCGCCCATTCCGGACATCTTCTCCGACGCTGCCAGCATGCGCTGGGTCAGCCCCAGGTGCCGGGACACGGCGAATGACAACAGTGAGGCGAGCGTCATAATGCCCAGGCCACCGATCGCGGCGCCGATGATGATGACGAATTGACCGAAGGGGGACCAGTAGGAGGCCGTGTCCACGGTGGTCAATCCCGTCACGCACACGGCCGAGGTGGCTGTGAACAGGGCATCCACGAAGGGGGCGCGCTCGCCGGTGGCGGTGGCGATCGGCAGGCTCAGAAGGCCCGCGATACCGGCCACGATGACAGCGAACACGGTGATCGCCAGACGTGCGGGGGAGAAGCGGGCGATGCGGGCGAAGCGACTGCGCAACTCCAGGCGTGCCAGCAGGTCTCGCAGGCCGCCGGCATCCTCCTGGGCGCTCAAGGGGCGGCCCGCGTCGTCCGGGCCGGGTGGGCGAGTGGGATCTAACGGTTCGGCGGTCCCCATTAATGCCGCATCCGGTGTGGGGGAGTCCGGGCGCACCCGGCGATTCACGCCGCGTTCGACGCCCCTGCGTGCGGTCCGTGCCTGCGCGCTCCTGGCGGGCGACGACGAGTGCTGCGCTCCGGAGTCGGGGCTGGAATAAGAGGGCACGGAACCATTGTGGGCCATGGTGCCCCGTCGCGGGCAGAGGTCGGGCAGTGGCGCCCGCCGCGGTTGCGACAGATGTGTGAGATGCGGCGCGCGTGACGAATGGGGGAGGAAACATCCTGTGCGACAGCTGGGGTGCAGGTTATATTGGTGCTGTTATACAACCGCGAGGTCCCGGGTAGGGTTCCGGACCCTCGTGGTGCCGATTCAACCTGTAGACGGGACATGACAGCCATGGCATCGGGCACCTCGACTCCAGCCGGCGCCTCGGGCGCCCCCAGCTTCCTTACGGTTGCGGAAGTCGCAGCCATGCTGCGCGTGTCGAAGATGACCGTATACCGCATGGTCCACTCCGGAGATCTGCCCGCCATGCAGGTGGGGCGGTCCTTCCGTGTACCCGAGCGCGCCGTACAGCAGTATTTGGCGGCCGGTCTGGGTGACTGGGGCCACGAGGACTCCGCATCGACCGGTTCCTGATACCCGCTACAATCCCTGCCGTAATTGTGTGGCCGGTTTCGGCCCGTCGGCCCGACGCTTGCCCGTTGGCCCTGGCGGACTTACAGGCGGGTGCGTATGCGTCCGTCACCGGCCACCTCGCTCGTCAACCACGCGCCGGCGCCGTCGGCCGCGGGAGCAGGCCGGCACGAACAACAACGAGGAGCCTCAATGGGATCTGTCATCAAGAAGCGCCGCAAGCGCATGGCGAAGAAGAAGCACCGCAAGCTACTGCGTAAGACGCGCCACCAGCGTCGTAACAAGAAGTGAAATGTGCCCGGGGTCCTCCCCGGGCACAGCCATGACCCGCCGACCGAACCCACATAACCGAGTGCCGCGGAACCGGCGCTCGCACATCCACTGGAGGATCGCATGCGCGAGACCGCCGTGAACGCCAACGAGCCGCCCTCCGACACTGAGGCATGCGCCGCGCCGACCTCCGTCCGCGCTGAGCCCTCCGACTGGCCGGAGCCAATCCCGGCCCTCGCGCGACCGTTGGGCGCGGCCCCGGCCGCTCCCACCCCGGCCCTGTCCGAACTGACCACCCTGCGCGTGGGCGGTCCGGTCGGCGACTACAGCGAGGCCCACACCGAGGCCGAACTCATCGACGCCGTCCGCCAGGCCGACGCCGCCGGCACCCCCTTGCTGGTCATCGGCGGCGGCTCGAACATCCTTGCCGCGGACGCGGGCTTTGCCGGGGTGGTGGTGCGCGACGCGCGGCAAAAGGTCACGGTCTCCGCCGACGATCGATGTGGGGGAGTGGAACTGACCGCCACCGCCGGCACCACCTGGGACGACCTGGTGCGTGAGGCCATCGCCAGCCATTGGGGCGGCTTCGCCCCCCTGTCCGGGATCCCCGGAACCGTCGGCGCCGCCCCTGTGCAGAACATCGGCGCCTACGGCGCGGAGGTCGCCGAACTGCTTGCCTCCGTGCGCGCCTGGGACCGGGCCGAGGCGCGTCTCGTTCAGCTCCCACTGGCCCGCCTGCACCTGAGTTACCGCGACTCCGACCTCAAACGCTCCCTGACCGACGTCGGCATTGGCGGCGGCCGCACCTGGGGGCCGACCGGCCGCTGGGTGGTGCTGTCGGTGACCTTCTTAGTGCGTGCCGCATCCCGGTCCGCGCCCATCGCCTACGCCCAACTGGCCCGCACCCTGGAAGTCGAGGTGGGCGAGCGGGTCGATGCCCGGGCCGTGCGCGAAGCGGTGCTGGAACTGCGCCGCTCCAAGGGCATGGTTCTCGACGCCGCCGACCACGACACCTGGTCGGCCGGCTCCTTCTTCACCAATCCGATCCTGAGCCGGGCTCAGGCCGAGGCGCTTCCCGACGACGCCCCCCGCTTCCCGGTGACCGATCACTCCCGAGTGGTGGCGGGCACCCGCCAGGCGCCCGTGGTTGAGGGGCTGGTCAAGACCTCCGCCGCCTGGCTCATTGACCACGCCGGCTTCGGCAAGGGCTTCGCGGTGCCTGCGGCCGGAGCGGATCCTGCCGCAACCCTGTCCACCAAACACGTGCTGGCCCTGACCAATCGGGGTGGCGCCCGCGCGGCCGACCTGACCGGGCTGCGCGACGCCGTCGTCGCCGGCGTGCAAGAGCGCTTCGGCGTCACCCTCGTACCCGAGCCGGTCCACGTCGGCTTCTGAGTCGGCTCCTGACCGGCCGCCCGGGCCCACCGCTCAGGCCGGCGCGGCCAGCCAGGCGTCCACTTGCCGCAACCACTCCTGCTTGGAGGTCGGCGACGCCAGCGAGGCCCGGATCGACCCGCGCGCCAGCTCCGCCAGGGCGGCGTCGTCGAGCCCTTGATCCCGGGCGATCTGATACTGGTCCACCAGCCGGGACTGGAACAGCAGCGGGTCGTCCGCGCCCAGGGCCACTCGGGCACCGTGCTCGAGCAGCACGGGCAGTGGCACATCCGCAGGTTCCCGGTACACCCCCAGGCACACATTCGATGCCGGACACACCTCCAGGCTGATGCCGGCCGCCGCCACGGCGTCCAGCAGGGCCGGGTCCTCGGTGGTACGGATGCCGTGGCCGAGCCGGGTGGGTCCAAGCGCCGAGACGACGTCGCGCACGTGCTCAGGCCCGAGCAGTTCCCCGCCATGGGGCAGCGAGGCCAGCCCCGCACGGCGGGCGATGGCGAAGGCGGGTCCCCAGGAGGAGGTTTCGCCGGCCCGCTCGTCATTGGACAGCCCGAAGCCGACGACCGTGCCCGGCGCGTCTCCCGCGTAGCGCACGGCCAGACGGGCGAGAGTACGGGCCTCCAGCGGGTGACGCATCCGCGAGGCGGCCACAATCACCGCCACCTGGACCCCTGACAGCACGGTGGCCTGCTCGGCGGCGTCCAGAATGATCTCCAGCGCCGGGGTGATGCCCCCGACGAACGGAGCGTAGGAGGTCGGATCCACCTGTATCTCCAGGCGGCGCGACCCCTCGGCGGCGTCGTCCAGCGCCGCCTCCAGCACGATGCGGCGCATGATCTCTTCACTGACCACCAGATGCCGGGCGGTGTCGTAGGCGCGCTGGAAGCGGAACCAGCCGCGGTGGTCGGCGGGCACGCGCAGGGGGTCGCCCTCCAGGAAGGAGGAGGGCAGTCGGACGCGGGCGGAGGAGGCGAGCTCCACGAGCGTCTCCAGGCGCATGGAGCCCGTGAAGTGCAGGTGCAGGTGCGCCTTGGGCAGCGTGGACAGGTCGCGCATGGCGGGATTGTGCCACTACAGGGGCGGGCCGGTGCCCTGCCGCTGCGGTGGGTGCGGCGCCCGGCCGTGAAGTGCGGGGGAACCGATTCTTGCCGGATCGAGTCTTGTATTCGGACGGTGCCGGCGGCGCGGTGAGGCACACTGTTCCCATGAGCACCGTCATGGCCGGCCAGGAGCCGGAGGAGGTCGCCCTGCTCACGGGAGCGCGCGCCGCCTCGGTGCTGGCGGCGGCGCTGGCCCCGGCCGGTCAACAGCTCATGAGCTGGGAGGTCCACTCGGTGCATCACCGCCCGGGGGCAGGCGTATCGGTCGGTTACACCGCCGTCGTCGCCCGGCCGGACGGGTCACGTGCCACCGAGTACCTGTGCGCCACAACTGCGCGTCTGTCCGATCCGCAGGCGGCCGGCCTGACCCGGGTGGCGCCCACCGGCGGGGACGGCCCGGCGGTGCACGTGTGGCGGCACCCGGCCGATCCGGAACTGCCGGCGCTCGCGGTCGCCTGCACCCCTTCACTGCTGTCCCAGCGGTTGGGGGCCCCCGTCAAGGCCACCATGGTCGCCTACAGGCCCACACGGCGCGCGGTCGTGCGTGTGACCTACCCGGACTCCTCTACTGCCTACGCCAAGGTCCTGCGCCCGAGCCAGTCTGCGGCCTTCGCCGAGCGGCACCGCATGCTGCGTGCTGCCGGTGTGCCCGCGCCCGATGTGCTGCGTGACGATCCGGACGGGCTCGTGCTGCTGTCCACAGGGCGGGGCGTGGCCCTGTCCGGGTTGCTCTCGCAGGGTATGGACGAGGCGCAGGCGACCCGCGTGTTCGCCGGGCTGATCGGGCTGCTGGACTCCCTGCCCGAATCCGCCCTGCAGCTTGCCGTGCATCCCGCCTGGTCCGAACGTGCTCGCCACTATGCGCACGCGGCCGCCACCGTCCTGCCCGAGCACCTGGCTCGAGCCCGCGCCGTCGCCGAGGGTGTTGAGCAGCTGCTGGCCGCCTCCGATCCGGGACCGGTGGTGCCCGTGCACGGCGACTTCTACGAGGCGAACGTACTCATGGAGGGGGAGCGGGTCGCCAGCCTGCTCGATGTCGACTCGCTCGGGCCTGGCCGCCGCGTTGATGACCTGGCCTGCCTGCTGGGGCACGTCAGCGTCCTGGACCACCTGGCGCCCGCGTCCTACCCGCATCTGCAGCCCGTTCTGGAGACTTGGACGCGTCTGGCCGAGCGGCAGGTCGACCCGGTGGCGCTGCGCGCCCGCTGCGCCGGCGTGGTGCTGTCCCTGGTGGCCGGGGCGCGTCGGGAGGACGGCGGGCCGTGGCGCGCCGACGCCGAAGGGCGCCTGGCCCGTGCCGAGTCCTGGCTCGCGCAGGCCCGGGAGGTGCAGGCGCGCCGCGGCGCCCATTGACTCGGCCGAGGGCGGCCAAAACCACGTTGTGGACACAAATGTGCCTGAAACCGCCGACGCGCGTACGCTGCGGCCGCGCCGGTGCGCGCCGGCGGAAAGGCAGAACCCGTGCTCCCCACGTCTTTGATCAGTCCCATGCCACCGGTTGTCTCCATGACAGGACCCGCCCCCGCGGGAGGACCCGCCCCTGCGGGCCTGAGTGAGGCGCTGTCCGCCGCCGATGACTTCTTGTGGGGCCCCTGGCTCCTGATTCCACTGCTGCTGGGCACCGGCGTCTGGCTGACCGCCCGTCTGCGCGTGGTCCAGTTGCGTAAGCTCCTCCCGGCGCTGCGCTTCGCCTTCGTGGATCGCAGCGATGGTGAGGCCAATACTGCTGAAGGCGACATCTCCCACTACCAGGCGCTGACAACGGCGCTGGCCGCCACGGTTGGGGTGGGCAACATCATCGGTGTGGCCACCGCCATTCACCTGGGCGGTCCCGGTGCCCTGTTCTGGATGTGGGTCACCGCCTTCTTCGGCATGGCCTCGAAGTACTCCGAGGCCTTCCTGGCGGTCCGCTTCCGCACCACCGATGCCAACGGGCAGAAGTCCGGCGGTCCCCAGTACTACCTGCAGCACGCAATCAAGGGGCGTGTAGGCACCGTGTTGTCGGTGTTCTTCGCCATCTCCACGCTGCTGGCCTGCTTCGGCATCGGGTCGATGACCCAGTCGAACTCGGTGGCCGCACAGTTGGAGCACTCCTTCGGGGCGGACCCGGCGCTGGTCGGTATCGTCATGGCCGTGGCGATCGGCGGCGTGCTGCTGGGCGGCATTGAGTCCATCGGGCGCGTCACCGCCGCGTTCGTGCCGATGATGATCGTCTTCTACGTCGGCGGGTGTTTGTACATCCTGGCGGTCAACATCACGGCGATCCCGGCGGCGCTGGCCACGGTTATCAAGGGTGCCTCCACCGGACACGGCATGGTGGGCGGCTTCGCCGGCTCCACCATGCTTGCGGCGCTGCAGTTCGGGGTGGCACGCGGCATCTTCTCCAACGAATCCGGTATGGGGTCGGCAGCCATTGCCGCTGCCGCCGCGAAGACCAACCACCCGGTGCGGCAGGGGCTGGTGTCCATGACTCAGACCTTCATAGACACCTTCGTAGTGGTCAGCTGCACCGGCCTGGTGGTGCTGTCCACCGGTGCTTGGACGGGCAGCGACCCGGCCACTATGACCGCCGCCGCCTTCACTACCGGCCTGCCCGGTCAGTGGGGGCACTACATCGTCTCGGTGTCACTGATCTTCCTGGGGTGTTCGACGATCCTGGGCTGGGCCTATTACGGGGAGCGCTGCGTGGTGCGGCTGGTGGGCGTTCACGGGGTGCTGCCGTTCCGCCTGTTCTTCACGGTACTGATCTTCCTGGGCACCGTGACCAGCCTGAAGGACGTGTGGACCTTCGCGGACATCGCCAACGGCTTGATGGCGATCCCCAACCTGATCGGCCTGGTGCTGCTGTCCGGCCTGATCGCCCGTGAGACCAAGGCCTATCTGGCCCAGGATCCGTACCTGCGGCGCCCCGGGGAGGAGTTCACCTCCGTCCCGGAGGAGGAAACGACGGCGTAGGCCTGAGCGGCCGCGGTTACGATGGTGTGCGAGTCCGCGGCACGCAAAGGAAGTTCAATGAAGATCGTCTCTGCTCACGTCGGCACCATCCCGATCAGTTCCCCGATCCGCAACGCCTACATCGATTTCAGCTCGATGGACTGCTCGATCCTGGCGCTCGTCAGCGACGTGATCGTCGACGGCAAGCCGGTGGTCGGCTATGGCTTCAACTCCAACGGCCGCTACAACGCCTCAGCTATCCTGGACCAGCGCATGCTTCCCCGCCTGCTGGCCGCACCGGAGGCGGAGCTGCTCGATGGTGATGGTGGTCTGTCGCCGGAGCGCGCCTGGCGGGTCATGATGCGTAACGAAAAGCCTGGTGGACACGGTGAGCGCTCCGTGGCGGTCGGGGTGGCCGACATGGCCCTGCACGACCTGGCCGCGAAGCTCGCCGGCGTGCCCCTGTACCGCTGGATCTCCGACCACTACGGTGACGGCAACCCCGACGCGGACGTCTTCGTTTATGCCGCTGGCGGCTACTACGCGCCCGGCAAGACTCTGGCCGACCTGCGCGACGAGATGCGTCGCTTCCTGGACGCCGGATACCGGGTGGTGAAGATGAAGATCGGCGGCGCCCCACTGGATGAGGACCTGCGCCGCATTGAGGCGGTCATCGACGGCGTCCTCGACGGCGACGGCTCCCGCCTGGCGGTTGACGTCAACGGGCGCTTCGACCTGGACAGCGCGCTGGCCTACGCCCGCGCGCTGGAACCCTTGGGCCTGTTCTGGTACGAGGAGGTAGGCGACCCGCTTGATTACGCGCTCAACGCAGTCGTGGCCGAGAACTATCGGGGGGCGATCGCCACCGGCGAGAACTTGTTCTCCCGGCAGGACGCACGTAACCTGCTGCGCTACGGCGGGATGCGTCCGGACCGCGACTACATCCAGATCGACCCGGCGCTGTCCTATGGGCTGACCGAGTACCGTCGTGTCCTGGATGTACTTGATCGCCATGGCTGGTCTTCGCGCCGCTGTATCCCGCACGGCGGGCACCAGTTCTCACTCCACATCGCCGCCGGACTGCACCTGGGCGGCAACGAGTCCTACCCCGGCGCGTTCCAGCCCACCGGCGGCTTCACCGACGACGCCCTGGTGGTGGATTCCCGTGTGGCCCCCGGCGACCTCCCGGGCATTGGTCTGGAGGGTAAGGCGGAGTTCTACTCCGTGCTGCGCGGCCTGCACGCCTGAGGTAGGAGTTGACGAGTCAGGGCGTGGCGGTGCTGTTGGAATCCGAGGATGACTCGGTTGATGTGGGTGTCCCGGAGGGCTCATCGCGTGCGGTGGGGGTGGCGGCGGTGGGCGTGTCCCCCTCGGGACACTGAACGGCGATCAGTGCCGAGCTAGTGGCGGAGCCAGGGCCGTTCCCTGATGACCGCTTGGGGTGGGACTCCAGGACGGTGATGGTGCAGCCGAGCACCTCGGCAGAGGAACCGACTGGAATCAGCGTATATGGCTCGTTCTCGGAGTCCGCGAGGTCACCTGACTCGGATCGAGAGAAGTTGACGGCGACATTCTTTTCGCTGACAAATGTGACGACGAGCATCCATTCGCCCCCGTCTCCCGTGCCCCGGCGTCCCGGCTGCTGCATCACGTAACTGCTCGCCTGGTCTCGCAACGCCTCAACCTCGGGCGAGAGTTTGGGTGTCCCTTGCGGCAATGGGCGCCAATGGGCGTTCGCGTACAAGGCGATCCCGACGATCAGTAGTACCGCGAAAGCGGCGGCCGAGAATCGCTTAAGGTGGACATGCCTCAGTATGGTAGCCTTGTTCAAGTCAACTCACCTCGTTAAGGTAAATGCCATCGAAATTGTCCTTGAAGTCTTGGTAGGGTAACGTGATCGGCGCAATCCCCTGACCCCATGGGTTGATCACGGTTATGGTGTCATCCGATGGATCGTTTGGATCGCCAAGGTCTACCGACTCTACGTAATAGGCGTGACTATAGTGTAGTCGGTCCGGTAAGGTTATGCGACTCTTCCGGTTTGAGGGTGTGTCGGTGTTGGGCGGTGTTTACCTGGTGGGTGGTGTGCGCCCGGGCGTCCTTTCCGGGGGGCGCAAGTGTCCAAATCGATGACAAACGCCCCGTCAGCGTCCCGGAACCGGTTCGTGAATCGTTGGAATAGCAACGTTTCGCGCCGCACGGACAGCGGCTTGAGCGGCGTTTGTCATCAATTTGGACACTTCGGGCCGCCACCCACGCCACTTGGCGCCAACGACAGGCCGCCCAGGCAAACCCCCACCCCGAGATCACCCCAATACCACAATCGTCATCCAGAGCGCGCCTGGCGCGGCCCAAGTACAGCCCGGCGCCCAAGCAGGCGCGGCCAGCCGACCGAACCACAAACAGCCACACACCACCCCAGCCCCCGCCACCACACCCCCAAACCGGAAGAGCCCCTTAATGATGGAAGCGTCTGAAGTGTTGGCGGTCGCGGGATCCGAGGCCGGGTCGCCCCGGCGTACTCGAGCGTTGTTGCGCCATGCTCGGAGCACTTACTGCGGCGCGAGCCCGATCGCACAGCTTCTTCGCTGGCGGTATGCGGGCGACGGGTAATCGTTTTCATGGACTGAGTTTGGCTGTCGACCTGCTCGCCAGGTAGTGGCGCCCGCCCTGAGCGCGGCCCTGTCTGTAGAGACACATAAGCCCTTAAGTCCCGGCTCTCCGCTACGGCTACGGAGGCGTTGCGTGGGCGCGAGGGGTGGGTGACTCGGGGCACTGGACGGCGATGAGTGCCGAGCTGGATGCCGTCCCGGAGCCCCGACCTGATGGCCTCTTGGGGTGTGACTCCAAGACGGTGATGGTGCAACCGAGTACTTCGGCGGATGAACCGACATCTATCCGTGCATCTGGAATTGCTTCATCGCCTCGGCTGAAGTGGACCCAGACGGTCTCGGTATTTGCGGTTCCGAGAACGAGGGACCAGTCGTCTGCCCTGCCGGGTTGGTTCTCTACGTAACCCGTGGCCTGGTCTCGCAGCGCCTCGATCTCCGGGGACAGCTCCGGGGTTCCCTGCGGCAACGGCCACCAGAACACGTAGGTGACTGCCGCGGCGACGGCCGTCAGCACGCCTAACGCCGCGGCCAGCAAGCGCTGCGTCGCACTCAGGCGACCTCGGCCAGCAACTCCTGGATACGGGTGACGCCCTCGCTGATGGCGTCGTCACCCAGGGCGTAGGACAGACGCAGGAAGCCGGAGGGACCGAAGGCCTCACCGGGCACCACCGCGACCTCGGCGTACTCCAGCAGCAGCTCGGCCAGCGTGGCCGAGGAGTCGATCAGGTGTCCGCGCAGCGACCTGCCGATCAGCGCCTCCACACTCGGGTAGGCGTAGAAGGCGCCCTTGGGGGTGGGGACCTGTACCCCGTCGATCTCGGAGAGCATCGACACGATCAACTGGCGGCGCCGGTCGAAGGCGGTGCGCATGTGCTCCACCGCGGACAGATCTCCGCCCACGGCGGCAAGGGCCGCACGCTGGGAGACGTTGGCCACATTGCTGGTCAGGTGGGACTGGAAGTTGGTGGCCGCACGGATCACGTCGGCGGGGCCCATCATCCAGCCCACACGCCAGCCGGTCATCGCATAGGTCTTGGCAACGCCGTTGAGCACCACCGCCTGGTCGGCCAGCTCAGGCACCAGGGCCACGATATGAGCCGGCTGGGCGTCGTCGTAGAGCAAGTGCTCGTATATCTCATCGGTGACCACCCAGATGCCGTGCTCCAGCGCCCACTGGCCGATGTGCGTGAGTTCGGCAACGGTGTAGACGGCGCCGGTCGGGTTCGACGGCGAGCACAGCAGCAGCACCTTGGTGCGTTCGGTGCGGGCGGCCTCCAACTGCTCGAGCGTGACCTTGTAGTCCTGGTCCGCGCCGGCGAACACCTCCACGGCGGTGCCTCCGGCCAGGGCGATGACCTCGGGGTAGGTGGTCCAGATCGGGGTCGGCATGAGCACCTCGTCACCCGGATCAATCAGCGCGGCGAAGGCCTGGAAGACGGCCTGCTTACCGCCGTTGGTCACCAGGATGTCCTCCGGTGAGACCAGGTAGCCGGAGTCACGCAGCGTCTTGGCGGAGATGGCCTCACGCAACTCCGGCAGCCCCTTGGCGGGGGAGTACTTGTGATTGACCGGATCCTCGGCCGCGGCGACGGCGGCGGCGACGATGTAGTCAGGGGTGGCGAAGTCCGGTTCGCCCGCCCCGAATCCGATGACGGGGCGGCCGGCGGCCCGCAGGGCCTTGGCCTTGGCGTCGACGGCGAGGGTGGCCGAGGGGGAGATGGCGGCCAGACGGGCGGATACACGACTCCTGGGTGCAGTACTCACAGTCAGATGATCTCATGTTGCGGTGCAGGGGGCATCGTCGTCCCGAGAAATGCCTGCTGAGGTACGGGTCTCAGCGGAGGCCGCACCTGCGGCTCGGCCTGGCGGTAGGCGGCCGGCGAGGAGGTGGACGTGTCGCAGCCCACGGCGTCGGAGTTCCGTATTCGCCGGTCGATATGGCAAGATGGGTGGTCGCTGAAGGGCAGTGGCGCAATTGGTAGCGCACCGGTCTCCAAAACCGGCGGTTG
>NZ_JAUMUL010000131.1 GCF_030530635.1 Actinomyces sp. | reverse complement strand
GGCGCTGCCTGAAGCGCTGGAGCACGCGGGCGCGCTCGAAGTCCGAGGAGGCCTGCATGAGGACCGGCATGGTCGAGGTGGGGGCGAGAGCCTCGTGGATGCCGCGCACCAGCGTCGCGTACGTCGGGTCGGCGAACATCTCGTTGAGGGGCTCGGTGAACAGGATCGCGATGGCCTCGGCACGGCCCAGGGCCAGCCCCCGTGCGCGCGCGTTCATGACGAAGCCGATCTTGTCGGCGGCGGCGCGCACGCGCTGCTTGGTGGCGGGTACGACCTTGTCGGAGTCGTTGAGGGCGCGAGAGGCCGTGGCTCGTGAGACGCCGGCGAGCCGGGCGACGTCGCCGATGGTGACCTGTGAGTGGCCTCGCGGTGTGCGCGCCATCGAGGGGCTCCTTCCTCGCCCGCGCCGGGCTCCTGCCGTGGTCGGGTGACCGAGGAGTAGTGCGGCCGACATGAAGATGGTAATCTAATGAAACCGGTTACACCCGAAGGGGGAGGAGATGCGATGACGCAGGGCGGGACGCAGCCGCGGGACTGGGAGAACCCAGAGGTTCTTCACCGAGGACGCCTCGCCCCCCGCGCCCACTTCATGCCCTTCGGGACCCCCGAGCAGGCGCGCCGCGCTGACCGGCGCGAGGCCCTCGGTTTCCAGGACCTCACCGGGACCTGGGACTTCCAGCTGCTCGACAGCCCCGACCGGGTCGGCGAGGAGCTCCTGCGCGGACTGGGCAACGGCTGGACCGAGGTCCGGGTGCCTCATCTGTGGCAGTTCGACGGCTACGGGCGGCTGCAGTACACGGACGAGGGCTACCCCTTCCCCGTCGACCCCCCGCGCGTGCCCACGCTCAACCCGACCGGCGTGTACCGACGACGCCTCAACGCCCCCGAGCTGGCCGCGGGCGAGAGGCTCCTGCTCCACCTCGACGGCGTCGAGAGCTATGTCGAGGTGTACCTCAACGGCCGTCAGGTCGGCATGAGCAAGGGCTCGCGCCTGGCCGCCGAGTTCGATCTCGCCCCCCACGTGAGCCCGGGCGAGAACGTCCTCGTCCTCAAGGTGCTGCAGTTCAGTGACGGCTCCTACCTTGAGGACCAGGACATGTGGTGGGCGAGCGGCGTGTTCCGCGACCTCTACCTCCTGCACCGTCCCGCCCACCGCATCGAGGACTTCACCGCCGTGACCAGTCTCGATGACGACGGCGCAGCGCGGGTGAGAGTCGAGGTGCGTGCGAGCCCCGCAACCGCCGTCGACGTCGAGCTGCGCGACGACGGCGTCCTCCTCGCGCGCGGACGGGCGCAGGCAGGAGGTGATGCCGTCGAGCTGACGGTCCCGGACCCCGTGCTGTGGACCCCCGAGCGCCCCCACCTGTACGAGCTGATGCTGACCGCCGTCGGTGCGGGCGCGCCGACCGAGGTCCTGCGCCACCGGCTCGGGCTGCGGGAGGTGCGGATCGAGGACGGCCTGATGCTCCTCAACGGCTCCTACTTCGTCATGCACGGAGTCAACAGGCACGACCACGACCCGCGACGCGGACGCGCGGTCTCCATGGAGCGCGTGCGGGCCGACCTCGAGCTCATGAAGCAGTGCAACATCAACGCGGTGCGCACCTCCCACTACCCGAACGACCCGCGCTTCTACGAGATGTGCGACGAGCTGGGCCTCATGGTGCTGGCGGAGACGGACCTCGAGTCCCACGGCTTCGCCCTGGTCGGCGACCTCTCCCGCCTCACCGACGACCCCGTGTGGCAGCGCGCTTACGTCGACCGCATCGAGCGGCACGTCGTCGCTCAGCGCAACCACGCCAGCGTCATCATGTGGAGCCTGGGCAACGAGTCGGGCGACGGGTGCAACGTCGACGCGATGTACCG
>NZ_JAUMUL010000078.1 GCF_030530635.1 Actinomyces sp. | reverse complement strand
TACTCCTCGATCTTCTCCACCCTGATCTCCACCGCCGAGATCGACGAGGCCTTCCGGTGGAGCGAGGAGAACGCGAACCTCCAGCGCAAGGCCGGCATCATCCTGGACTACTACCGCGGCGACGACCCGGAGAAGCGCAAGGTCGCCTCCACCATGCTGGAGTCCTTCCTGTTCTACTCGGGCTTCTACGCCCCCATGTACTGGTCGGCGCACGCCAAGCTCACCAACACCGCCGACCTGATCCGCCTGATCATCCGCGACGAGGCCGTGCACGGCTACTACATCGGCTACAAGTACCAGCTGGCGGTGCGCGAGGCCTCGCCGGAGCGCCAGGCCGAGCTGAAGGACTACACCTTCGAGCTGCTCATGGAGCTGTACTACAACGAGGAGCAGTACACCGAGGACCTCTACGACGAACTCGGCCTGACCGAGGACGTGAAGAAGTTCCTGCGCTACAACGCCAACAAGGCGCTGATGAACCTCGGCTACGAGGCGCTGTTCCCGGCCGACACCACCGACGTCAACCCGGCGATCCTCGCGGCGCTCTCGCCCAACGCGGACGAGAACCACGACTTCTTCTCCGGATCCGGCTCCTCCTACGTCATCGGCACCGCCGAGGCCACGCAGGACGAGGACTGGGACTTCTAACAGGGGCCATTGAGATGCCCCAGGCGTGGATGAGATGAGCGAACCCGACGCGTCCTCCGCCGGTTCCCGGCCACAGGGGCGTGTGCGGCGCCTGCCGGGAGGTTGGTGCCGGTGGGCGGCCGTCATCTGCTGCCTGGTGTTGGCGACGGCGGTGAAGCTGGCGGTGATCTCGTATAACTCGCCGCTGAGCCGGTAGGTGGAGTCCTGGGCCGACGGCCAGGACACCGTGCTGAAGGCGACGACGCAGCTCTATCCGGAGTGGCCTGAGTTCCTGCCGCAGCGCCTCGTGGTGGAGGCGGAGATCCGGCCCGAAACTACCGCCGCCGAGGTCTGCGATCTGGCGGATCAACTCAACGGGCTATTCGACCCCGAGGCCGGTGATGACATCAGGCGTGATCTCAGCCTGCGCCTGACCAGGAACGGAACCGGCATCGTCTACGAGGACCAGTTGTTTTGGCCGCGATCATCTGCGGGACGCGACTGGGAGGCGCCCCACTGCGCCCCGCTGGAGTACGCCTACGAGTTGGCGGGCCCCGTCATGGAGGCGCTTCCGGCGAATGACGACGGTCTGGTCTGGCTGGACTCCCAGGGCGATTCCGCAAGCGTTCGGCCCGCCGATTCGGTTGTCAGTCTGACCGCAAGGTGGCTGGAGGACCAACCGGGCGGGCCGACGGTTGAGGAACAGGCGGCGGTGCCGGCCGTGGTGGAGGGAACGCCCAGGCTCGCCGACCCGGACGCCCTGTATGAGGCCGCGCAGGAGCTGCGCGGCTGAGCGCTAGCGGCGCAGCTTCACGGCGCAAGTCCCGCTGAAGGCGACCGAGAGGAGCATCAGCGGCAGCCCCGGTCCGGCCTCGGCATTACCGATGGCGTTGCTGACGGAGCTGTGGCACGCGAACAAAAGCAGTGCGGTAAACGCTGTCAGCGCCGCCATGCCGTTGTCCACCTGCTCATTCTTTGAGCCGACGCGCACAGCCGCACATAGCTAAAGTGTTGCGGCCATCAGCGCTCCAACGACCGCATATGAACTAACGCCTTCGAACTGTTTCTAGGCTTCAAGCATCCACAAAAGAGTGAAGGCCTCCGCCTTGCGGCTGTTGTAAAAGCACAGGTACCACGGGCTGATCGCCGAGCCGACCATGCAGGCCAGGCCCGCCCATAGCAAGGCGCTGCGTAGCGCCTCGTGCAGGTAGCTCCCCGAGAAGGGGGTGACGGTGTATTGCCTGTTGGGCGCGTTCGTCACCTCGTAGATTACGGGATGGTGACGAGTTGTGTCTGTGTGATCGGAGCTGCGCAGGTCGCTGGGCTTTCCTGGCTTTTCCGGTTTGTGGATGTGGTGGTGTGTGCCGGTGTGTTCGCCCGCGCCTGGGTGGGTGTTGGGTCGGGTCCGGATTGCATCCACGCCGAGCCGGCATAGGGGTTCGCTGCCGGGGGTCCGACGTTCCGGGAGGGTGTCAGGCCGCGAGGGCTGGGCGGTTCGGCGACACCCTTGGGCCGCGCGCGGGCCCGACGGCGTCTTGATACCCGGGGCTGAGGTCGTCTACTACGCCGGTTCGGGCTTTAGTACGCCGGTTAGGTGTTTGCTGAAGGCTCCTCAGCCCTTCAGCAAACACCTAACCGGCGTAGTAGACACCGAAGGGGCGTACCCAACGCGCCCTGCGGCCCGACAGTCCCAGCGTCTCCAAGCCGCGGCTCCCCGAAGGCCCGCACCACCCAGCCACCACATCCACGCGAAAAGCCGCTTACCTCGGTTGGCTTCACTCGCCGTCGTCGGGCAGCACCCAAGCGCGGGAGGAGGCGAAGCCGACGCGCACGGCGTCGCCCTCGGCGTGCACGGTGTTGACGTCCGGGTCGGACTCGACGCAGACGATCGTGCCCACCTGAGTCTCCACCTCGTACTCCACGTGGTCGCCGTAGAACACGGCCGACAGCACGCGGCCCATGTCGCCCATGAGTTCGCCCGCCCCGGCGGCCGCATCCTGCGCACCGACCGGCTCCAGGCGCACCGACTCCGGGCGCACCACCACGGTGACGGCGTCCCCGTCGCGCACGTCCGCATGGCAGGCGGCCTCCACCCCGCGCCCCAGCACCTGCACACCGCACTTGCCCGCGGATACGTTCTGCGCGCTCGCCTGCAGGAAGTTCGCCCGGCCGATGAAGTCCGCCACGAAGGTGGAGGCGGGCCGCCGGTAGATCTCCTCCGGCGTGGCCACCTGCTCGATCCGCCCCGCGTTCATCACCACGATCCGGTCGGACATGGTCATCGCCTCGGACTGGTCGTGGGTGACGTAGATTGAGGTGATGCCCATGCGCCGCTGCAGACGGCGGATCTCCAGGCGCATGCGCACGCGCAGCTTCGCGTCCAGGTTGGACAGCGGCTCGTCGAACAGCAGCACCTTGGGCTGGACCACCATGGCGCGCGCCAGCGCCACCCGCTGCTGCTGACCGCCGGAGAGTTCGTTGGGGGCGCGGTCCGCCAGCGAGGTCAGGTTCATGGAGGTCAGTGCCACGTCCACCTGTTCGCGCATCTCCTCCGCGGGCACGCGCCGCAGCTTCAGGCCGTAGCCGACGTTGTCGCGCACGGACAGGTGTGGGAACAGGGCGTAGGACTGGAACACCATGGACATGGGGCGCCGGTTGGGCGGCAGCGAGACCATGTTCTGCCCGTCGAGGATCACCTGCCCCGCGGTGGTGTTCTCGAAGCCGGCGATCATGCGCAGGGTGGTGGTCTTGCCGCAGCCGGAGGGCCCCAGGAAGGTGATGAACTCGCCGGGTGCGACGTCCAGGCTCACCCCGTGCACGGCGTACACGTCTTTGCCGTGGCCGGAGAACACCTTGACGACGTCGTGCAGCTCCAGATGCCCGGTGGGGGCGTCCTTCTTGGTGGCGGAGTTCCCGGAACGTCCGGTCGTGGTGGAAGTGGTCATGTGGGAGCCTCCTTGGCTCTCGCCCCGCTGGCCGGGGCGTGATGGCTGGGTGGGTGAGTTCGGGGCCGACGACGACGCCGCGCGGCTCGGCGGGTGCCGCTCAGCGCGGCTCGCGTCCCGCGCCGGTGCCGCGTATGAGCAGGTTCAGGCCGCCGATCACGGTCATGACGATCAGGATCAGAATGGTGCAGAAGGCGAAGGCGTTGCCGAAGCGGCCGGCGTCCACCTCCGCCAGGATCTGGGAGGTCATGATCTTGGTGCGCGGGGTGGTGATGAAGATGATCGGGGACAGCGTCGTCATCGAGCGGGCGAAGGCGTAGACCAGGCCGGTCAGAAACGCCGGCCGGATCAGTGGCAGCGTGACCCGCAGGAAGGTCTGGGCGCCCGAGGCGCCCAACGACGTCGAGGCCTCATCGATCGCCTTGTCGATCTGCTGCAGGGAGGCGATGCCTGAGCGCTGCCCGGCGGGCATGGAGCGCGCCACGTAGACCATCACAATGGCCATGGCGCCGCCCGCGATGGCGCCGCCGCCGGCGAGCGGGGCGATGACGTTCACGCCGAACAGCGCCACCGGACGGTTGAAGGTCACCAGGTAGCCGATACCGATGACCGTGCCCGGCACGGCCAGGCCCAACATACCCAGGAAGTCGACCACCCCGGCGCCGCGCCGCATCCGCACCACCACCAGCCAAGCCACGAGCATGCCCAGAATGCCCGCGATCGGTGTGGCGATCAGGGCCAGGATGGTGGTGTCGATCATGGACTCGTTGCCGATGCCGGACAGCAGGTACTCGAAGTGCCGCAGCGTGAAGGAGTTGTTCACGCCGAGGATCTCCACGAAGGCGCCCACCACCACGGCCGCGTACACCGTCACCACCAGCGCCAGCACGGCCACGCTGGCCACCAGTAGCGGGATGCGGGCCACGTTGGCGCGCAGCAGCTCGAAGGAGCCGGTCGGCTTGCCCGTGACCGTGACCGTGGAGGAGCGGCCCGACCAGTACCGCTGCAGCAGGAACACCAGCAGGGAGGGCACTAGCAGCACCAGGGAGTAGGCGGCGCCCGCCGCCGTGTTGTACTCGCCGTTGATGGCGATGTAGGCGCGCGAGGCCAGCACCGTGTAGTCCCCGCCGATCACCAGCGGGTTGGCCAGGTCGGCGATGGCCTCGGTGAACAGCAGCAGGAAGGAGGCGCCCAGGCCAGGCACCACCATCGGCAGCGTCACCGTGCGGAACACCGTGAACTTGGAGGCGCCCAGGGAGGCGGCCGCCTCCTCCATGGACGGGTCCAGGCTGCGCAGCATGCCCACCAGGTTCATGTAGGCCACTGGGAAGAAGGACAGTGACAGCACCAGGGTCAGTCCCGGCAGGCCGTAGATGTTCCACTCCTGGCCCAGCAGCTGGGTGGAGACGATGCCGTTGCGCCCGAACAGGGTGATCGACGCCGTCGCCACCGCGAAGGGTGGGGAGACCACCGGCAGCAGGCAGATCAGGTGGAACAGGCGCTTGCCGCGGAAGGCCACCCGCACCTGCACATAGGCCAGCAGGAAGCCCACCAGGGTGCCGACGGTGCCCACCACCGTGCCCAGCACGAGCGTGTTCAAGACCGTGGTCCGGTTGGTGCGGGAGGAGGCGAGCCTGCTGAGCACCGCCAGCCCATCCGCGGACAGGGCCTCGCCCAGCACGCGCCCCAGCGGCAGTAGCACGAGGAACACCAGCACTAGGAGGACGAGGGCGAGGATCGTCGTCGTCACCGGGTCCTGCTTGACCCGGGTGCGGCCGTGGGCGGAGGCCCTGGCGGGAGGAGTCTGAGTGAGGGAGGCGGCGGTCATGGGGGTCGCGCTTGAGGTCATGGGAGGTCCTCACTGGATGGGGGCGGGGGCGTCGAACTACTCCTTGGGTTCGGCGGCGATCTCCTCGTCGAAGCGGGCGGTCAGGTCGGGCTTGGCGGCGGCCGCCGCGGCGAAGTCGTAGTCGATCAGGTTGATCTCTTCCAGATTCGCCATCTTGTCGCTGGTGTCGGCGTCGGGGTTGGTCAGCACCTGGTAGGAGCCAACGGTTTGGCCGACGTTCTGCCCCTCGGCGGAGATGGCGAAATCGATGTAGGCCTGGGCGGCCGCCTTGTGGCTGGAGCCGGCCACCAGGGCGACGCCGCCGACCTCGTAGCCGGTGCCCTCCGCGGGGAAGGACACGACCAGGTCCGTCATGCCCTCCTCCTGGTACTTCACGCAGTCGTGGGAGAAGACCAGGCCGACGGCGGCCTCCCCACGTCCGGCGATCTGGCCGGGGGCGGTGCCGGATTTGGAGTACTGCAGCACGTTGTTGTGCATCTGCTTCATGTAGTCCATACCGGCGTCCTCACCGCCCAGGCGGGTCACCTGCGTCCACAGGGTGGTGAAGGCCGTGCCGGAGGTCGACGGGTGCGCGACGGAGATCTGGCCTTTCAGGGCCGGGTCGAGCAGGTCGTCCCAGGAGTCGGGTGCATCCATGCCCAATTTGTTCAACTGAGTCTGGTTGGAGCAGAAGCCGAGCGCGCCGATGTATACGCCCGTCCAGTTGCCGTCGGGGTCCTTGTACTCGTCCGGGATCTTGGCCGCCTCGGGGGAGGTGTAGGCCTCGATCAGGCCCTGGTTGACGGCCTCGCCGTAGCCGTCCACGGGCCCGCCGTGCCAGACGTCGAACTCGGGGTTGTCCTTGGCGGAGGCCAGGCGGGCGACGGTCTCGCCCGAGGACAGGCGCACGTAGGTGGCCTTGATGCCGGTCTGCTCGGTGAACTTGTCGGTCCAGGCCTGGCACAGGTCCTCCATCGCCCCACAGGCGATGGTGATCGGGCCCTCGGCGGAACCGGCGCTGGAGGCGCCGGAGTCGGTGGAGCCGGCGCAGCCGGACAGGGCGAGTCCACCGGCCATGACGGCCGTCAGCAACGCGGTGCCGTACCGCGAGATAATACGCATGGGAATGCCTTTCGGGATATGTCGGGCGCAGCTGTGCGCCAAGTCACCACCATGATGCGCGGTGTGGGCGGTGGGGCGCGATGGGTCGACGATCGCGAACTGTGACAGCGGTGTCATTTTCGCGTGCCTGCATGGGTGCGGCCGCACCGAGTTCGGTAGAAGTTACGTGCCGAGTTCGGTTCCATACGAGATGCTGGTTGTTGTCGGGCCGTCGTGTAGGCGATTCATGCGGGACCGAGTCTCCGGTATGTTGCCGTGTCCGAGGCAACAGGGATGTCAGTCATGGACTGCTCCACGTCGTCAAACAGCCCCGCCGGCTCGCCAAATCCGGGGCGACGCACTTGGGGGCCGGAAGAGCCGTTGGCGGTTCTTCCGGCTTGTGGGAGTGGGGTGGGTTGATGGTTGGTGTGTGTCTGGATCGCCGGTTGTGTGGGTGTCCGGTAGGTGCGGTGCGTGGCGCGAGGGGCGGGGGTGGGAGACAGCGCCGTGGATCGCGGTGGGCGACGGCCGGTCACGGTGGATCGGGTGCGACGGCTCGCATGGTCGGGTCGGCGGTTCGTCCCTTCCGGGGTGGGTCTCGTTGTGTGGTGGCAATTCCCGCGAGGGGTTCCCTGTGGTAGGGGGAATCGTGGGAGCCCGGATTCTCGACCAAGATTCACCAGGAAGGTTCACCCACGATGCCCGACAAGCAAGTCTGCCGTGTCCACGCTGATCCAGGAAGTCCTTGCGGACCCCGACCTGGCACACGACGGGTGTCTTCCGGCGTCTGCTTCAGGCCGGCCTGCAGGACCTTGTGGACGCCGAGGCCACGGCGGTGATCGGCGCTGGCCGAACGTCTCCGCCGGAGCGCACTCACGCGCCGCCTGGACCAGTCATCCCGGCCTGGTGGTGCCCGTGACCGAGTTCGTGCGGCACGACCTGTACAAGTTGGAGATGCTGGCGCGCCACGCCGACGTCCTGGAACGCAGCTTCGGCCCCGGCCTGCAGAGACTGCGGGACAAGTACGCGCCCCTCAGCTGATCAAGCACCGGGGCGCCGAGCCCTTTCCGCCCGGCTCGCCTCTGTCACCGGGAGCGTTGCCCGCCACGGCACCGCTCCAGACGGAACCTCACCACCCGCGACGCCGCGGTTCCCCGCGAGTTCGTCGAGGCGCAGGCGCAGCCGCCCTATGCCCTAATCTCAGCCCATGACCGAGTCTCCCACCGACACCCCCTCCGCGACGCCCGGTGCCATCCCGCCCGGCATCGACTCACTCCGCCACCCCACCGCTGTGGATGCGGTGGCCGAGCGCTACGTGGAGCGCCTTGTTGATCTTTCTCCCGAGTTCGCTGTCTCTGTAGGCTTGCCCGGCCGCCGCGGCGAGTTGGACGGCTACTCCCCCGAGGCACTCGCTGCACTGACCGACCTGGATCGGCGCACGCTCGCCGAGCTGGAGCAGGTCACTCCGGTCGACGCGGTCGACCGGGTCACCGTGGCCGCCATGCGCGAACGACTGGGCGTCAGCATTGAGTCCGCCGACGCCGGTGAGGCGCTGCGCCGCCTGGACAACATCGACTCTCCCATCCAGAACCTGCGCGACCTGTTCGACAACCTGCCCACCGCCACCGAGGCCGACTGGGCGGACTTCGCCGCCTGCCTGCGCGACGTGCCCCGCGCCCTGGAGGAGTACGCCGGCTCGCTGCGCCTGGCCGCGAGCCGCGGCGACGTGGCCGCCCGGCGCCAGGTGGAGGCCTGCATCGGCCAGGCCCGCACCCAGGCGGCGGAGTCCTCCAGCTCCTACACGGCCCTCATCGACGCCGCCACCACCGCCGACGGCACTCCCCTGCCCGAGTCACTGCAGGCGGAGCTGCGTGACGCCTCGGCGCAGGCCCGCGCCGCCTACGGCCGCATCGCCGACTTCCTGGGCGAACAGATCGCACCGCTCGCCGGCGAGGTGGACGGCGTGGGCCGCGAGCGCTACGCCCGCTTCAGCCGCGAATTCCTGGGCGCCGTGGTTGACCTGGATGAGACCTACGAGTGGGGCCGCGAGCGCCTGGCCGCAATCGACGCCGAGCAGCGGGCGATCGCCGCGCGGCTGTACGGCGAGGGTGTGAGCGCGCGCGAGGCCATGGACCGGCTCAATGCCGATCCGGCGCGCACCATCCACGGCACCGCCGCCCTGCAGGCATGGATGCAGCGCACCGCGGATGACGCCATCGCGGCGCTGGACGGTACGCACTTCGACATCCCCGCCCCGCTGCGCACCCTGGAGTGCCGTATCGCGCCGTCGGCTACCGGCGGCATCTATTACACGGGTCCGAGCGACGATTTCACCCGGCCGGGCCGCATGTGGTGGTCGGTGCCGGAGGGAACGGACACCTTCGCCGCCTGGCAGGAGCGCACCACCGTCTTCCACGAGGGCGTGCCCGGCCACCACCTGCAGGTCGGCATGCAGACCTATGTGCGTGACGAGCTCAACGCCTGGCGCCGTCTGGCCTGCTGGGTCAGTGGTCACGGCGAGGGCTGGGCCCTGTACGCCGAGCAGCTGATGGCGGACCTCGGCTTCCAGGACGACCCGGGAGACCGCATGGGCGTGCTCGACTCCCAGCGGCTGCGGGCCGCCCGCGTGGTGCTGGACATCGGCGTACACCTGGGCAAGCGGCGCCCGCCGGAGCTGGCGGAGCTGCCCGGCGTCGGCGACGGCGTCTGGGACGCCGACTCGGCCTGGGCCTTCCTGCGTCACAACGTGGCAATGACGGAGTCCTTCCTGCGTTTCGAGCTGGACCGCTACCTGGGCTTTCCGGGGCAGGCGCCCTCCTACGCGGTCGGCCAGCGGCTGTGGGAGGCGACCCGCGACGAGGCACTGGTCCGCGGTGAATCCCTGAAGGACTTCCACATGCGGGCGCTGCGGCTGGGCAGCGTGGGCCTGGACGTCATGCGTGAGGCGCTGCGCAACTGAAGGTGTTTCGCGGCATACGTCTCGTGGCGCGCCGACTGCACAAAACTGCCCTGGCTGGTCTCAGCTGCCGTCACCCCGGCTTCGCCCCATGGCGCGCCCCTGCGCCCAATACGCCTGCACGGTTGTGTGGGTCTTGGGGAACCCCATGGTCGTTTTCAGTACCGGACGCAATCGTTTCAGCGTGGATGCCTCAGTCAGGGCCTGCACGTGCCATCCTCTCCAGTCGCGAATCTCGATGGCGTCCGCCAAGGAAGTCGCACTCGTGCGCGACACCCACCGATGCTGCAGCTGCGGGTGTGTTGCAACGGGCAGTGATACATCGAGGGGGTGGGACTGCTCCAGATACAACTCGATCGGGACCTCGTCCGGTATGGCGTCGATGATCGAGTTGAGTGCGGGCAGCGAGGCTGGATCGCCGATCAACAGCATGCCTGCCGGGGCCGGGTCGGGAAGCTCAAAGGGTGTAGTCCCATAGACCGTCACTCCGAGGCGTTGACCCGCAGCGGCATGCCGCGCCCAGTTCGATGCGGGGCCGGCAGGTTCATGGAGCAGGAAATCGATGGACAGCGCACCTGTGGTCCGGCGCATGAGGATGGGAGTGTATCCCCGCTGGTGTTCGACGCCGGGGCGCACAGGACCTGGAAACCAGCAGCGGAGGTAGGTGGCTGGCCCTTCCGGCAGATCTTCGAACAGGCTTGGGCTGTGGAATCCGATGCGCATCACGTGGGCGGTCAGTGGCTCCACTTCGGTGACGGTCAAGATGTGGTCCCGTCCACCCAGCATGCGCAGCACGGCACCAGTTACGCCGCGGCGGCCCCTGGGGGCTCTTCGTTTGTCTGCGGAGGGCATGACAACATCGTAGTAGCAAGGCAAGCCTTGCCTATGGTCGCAGGGTGCGCTCATCCGCCTCGGCAGTCGTCATCACCACAGCCGCCTAACCGCCGGGAGCCCACGGCCGTTCATCAACGGCCGCCATCCGACTCACTCCTCCCAGAATCCGGCCACGTCCACGGCGCCGCCGGCAGCCTCGAAGTCGGCACGCACGGCGTTGCGCAGATCGGCGTCGTGCAGCCAGTCCAGGGCGACGGCGGCAAGCCCGTAGGCGCCGTCGACGGCGGCGGCGTCACCGGTGGGCGAGCCGGCGGCCGCGGCCATCTCGCGGGTGTGCAGGGCGACGTCGTCGCGGTCGGTGACCTTGATCAGCGGGTGGATGCCGGGCACGCGCAGCGACACGTTGCCGAAGTCGGTGCCCGCCGCGACGGTCTCCGACACCACCCCGGCGGGCAGTGGGTCACGGCCGCGCTCCCGCTGGGAACGCACCCAGGCCTGCAGCAGCGGACCGTTGGAGCGCACCGGCATCTCATTGGAGTTGGGGTCGGTGATGATCTCCACTCCCGTGCCGGTCATGAGCGCCGCCCCGCGCAGCAGGTCCTCCACGCGCCCCACCAGGTCTTTGAGCGTCTCGGGGTACTTGGAGCGGACCATGAGGTTGAGTTCGGCACGCTCGGGGATCACGTTGGCGACCCGCCCACCGTCGTCGACGACGGCGTGGACCCGGTCCATGGGCAGTATCTGCTGGCGCAGCAGCCCCAGGCCGGTCAGCGCCAGGGTGACGGCGTCCAAGGCGTTGCGGCCCATGAAGGGCTGGGAGGAGGCGTGGGAGGGGATGCCGGTGTACACGGCGCTCATGCGGCGCACGCCCAGCCAGGTCTGGTCGGCCAGGTCGTGGGCGTAGGAGTGGGTCTGGATGGCGGCGTCGACGCCGTCGAGCATGCCGCGCAGGGCCAGGATCTCCTTGGCGGTGTCCGATTCCTCGGCGGGGGTAGTCTGCAGGATGACCCGGCCGGGCAGCACCCCGGGGCGGCGGCGTTCCAGTTCGGCCAGGGCGAGGAAGGCACCCACCGAGTTGGCGCACATGACGTTGTGTCCGCAGCCGTGGCCGACGCCGGGCAGGGCGTCGTACTCCGCCAGGATCGCCATGGTCGGGGCGTGGGGGTGGCTGCCGCCGGGCGACTGCTGCTCCTCGTCGTCCCGCTGCTCCCCGTGCACTGCGGCGTCGGCACCGATCTCCGCGCGCAGGGCCGTGTCCATGCCGTACACGCCCACACGCGGGGTGATGCCGTGGGTGCGCAGCAGTTCGGCGACGGCGGCGACGGCGTGGTGCTCGGCGTAGCCAACCTCCGGGTGGACGTGCACGTCCCGCGACAGCGCCACCAGCTCCGGTGCCAGGGAGTCGACGACGGCGGCCAGTTCGGTGCGCAGGCCCGGGGCGGCGCCGGCGTCCTCGGGCAGGGCGGGGGCGGGCCCGGCGGCGGCGGCCCGGGCTGCGGTCTCCTCGGCCATGCGGGCCTGCACGGCGGAGCAGGGCGTGGTGGGGCGGGAGAGGTCGCGTAGGGGACGGGTCATGCACCCGATTGTGCCGCGGCCGGACCGCCCCCCGCTACGGTTCTACCGGCCACCAGCCACGATCAGCGCGATGCGTTGACCGCCTCCATCAAACCCGGTGCAGTTCACCCCAACGCGCCTCGCCTCAAAACTATGCGCCTGAGCGCACCAGCTCCCGCTCCAGCAGGTCCAGGCCCACCGATCCCAGCGCGATGCCGCGGTCGTGGAAGCCGCGCAGGTCGAAGTCGCGCCCCGCCGCGGCGGCGCGCCGGCGAGCGGCCTCCCGGCCGGCCAGCCAGACCCGCTCCCCCAGCACATAGGCCAGACCCTGCGCGGGCCACCCCAACTGCCGGTCCACCTCGAATTGCAGAAAGCCCTCCCCCAGGACCGTGTGCGCGCGCAGCACGGCGGCGACGGTGGGTCGGTCCCACCGAGGTCCGCCCGACGCCCCGGGCAGGGCGGCCACATCCTCCGGCACCGGCAGCCGGGCATGCACCCCGAGGTCGATGAGCACGCGGGCCAGCCGCCACCGCCTGGCCGCCAGCCACCCGTAACGGTCGGCAGGATCCGCGATCAGGCCGTTCTCCACGCCGAGCCCCTCCGCGTACAGGCCCCAGCCCTCGTTGCAGCCGGGTACCCGGGCCAGGTGCCTCTGCCAGTCGGTCAGGCGGGCGTCGACCGCCTGCGCCCCGGAATGGGCGTGGTGGCCGGGGACGGTCTCGTGCAGCACGGTAGTGCGCTCCGCCCACGGCCACAGCAGCTCGTCGCCGACGGCGAGTGAACGCAGCATGGTGCCGGGCCGGCCGGTCGCCGGATTCGGCTCCTCATAGTGCACGCCTCCACCGGGCGCATCCAGGGCGACGACAGGCCGCCCCAGCGCGGCGCTGGGCGCCAGCACGGGGCCGATGAGCCTATCCCAGGCGTCATCTGCGACCTCCTGCGCCCAGGACGTGAACTCCTCCGGCCGCAGCCCCGCGCTCCTGTCGGCGCGCAAATGTGCGTCCAGATCCGCGCAGCGAGCCCCCGCGCCCAGCAGTTCGACGGCGATCGCGTCCTGGGCGGCGGTCAGCTCCCGCAGTTGCGCACTCGCCCAGGCGTAGACGGCCGGCGCATCCAGGCTGGTCCCCAGCATGCGGGCGACCCAGCGGGCGTGGCGCTGCGGGCCCACGCCCTCACGCGGATCGGCGCGGGTGGCCAGTCGGCCGCGCAGATGCTCGGCCAGGTCCTGGGCGGCGCGGGCGGCCGGCCCGGCCGCCTCCTGGAGCCTG